>JBIOEK010000022.1:0-17231 GCA_044445925.1 Hyphomicrobiales bacterium | reverse complement strand
TGCCGGCATCGAATACAAGAAGACCAAGATGATCAACGTCCCCATGATCGCCGACGGCGCCGTGCAGGGGTATATCATGGCCCAATTCGTCTTCACGGCCGAGGCCGCGGCCTTGAAGAAGGTCACCGTGCAGCCGGAAGTATTTCTTCAGGATGAGGCCTTCCGAGCTATGTATTCCGACGAAAAGCTGGACTTCAGGCACCTTGAGAAATACGACATTACCAAACTGACGAAGACTCTCGCCAAGAAGGTGAATGAGAGGATCAGTATGGATCTGGTCAAGGAAGTCCTGATTCAAGAGTTCAACTATGTCTCCAAGGACGATATGAAGAAATGATCGCGCCCGTCGCAAGCTCGTCGTGATGGTGTCCAGTCGCTTGACCTGGATCGGCATGCCCTTGGCCGCGCTCGGATGGGCGCTGTTGCTGTTTGGCGGGCAGCTCTCCGTGCTCGCCACCGGCCTCTTGGGGCGGCCCTTGCCGCTGTCACTCGATCTCGGAAGGACGGACGTGGCGGAATGCCTGATCTTGAGCGGCTTCGCCCTGGCGATCCTCGGCGCGCTGCGGGCGGGGCTGAATACGCTGCGCCAGTTCTTCGAGGCGGTCCTGCAGCGCTCCGCCGCCGCCCGTGCGCAACCGTCCCCGATCGCACCCGCTCCGGAACCCATCGATCCGAGCGCGGTCGTGGAGCGCGGCTGGATCAGAGGCAGGCCCTATGCGCGTTTCGGCGATGGCAGCGTCGAGATCGAGACCCTGCTCGGGGTCCGCCGCTTTGCCTCCTACTCCGACGCCGAGGATTTCGTCGGCTCATGAGGCGAAACGGCTCTCCGCGCCCAGTCGATATCTCAAGTCGGCTATAGAGCCTTCGTTCTTCACGATGGCCGTGATCTCTTGTGAAAGTAGATCTTTCTTAAACAATCACATTAACCACGCAACGATAAAATGAGGCTAAAACTCTTTACATTTTGCAGCAATTTGTTAACCTTGCCACCACGCGAGGGGGCTCGTCGCGGATTGGAGAGAGTCTATGGGTGCGTTGGCGGTCCTGCCCACTCCGAGCTTTGCTGAAAGCGTGCTGGAAGTGATCGAGAAGGTCGACTACCGGCGTGCCGACACGCCGGAGCAGAAGGAGGAGATCTACCGGCTGCGCTACGATGCCTATAGGCAGGAAGGCGCGATCGAGCCGAACCTCCAGCGAAGCTTCTCGGATCGCTACGACGCCCTCGACAATGCCTATATTTTCGGCATTTTCTACGAGGGCGAGCTGGCAAGCTCGATTCGCCTCAACATTTCGACGCCCGAATGCCCGGAGCTACCCGCGCTCGCCGTGTTCGGCGATATTCTGGCGCCGGAAATCGAAGCCGGCAGGACGATCATCGATCCGACGCGCTTCGTGGTCGAGCCGAGGATCGCCCGGACCGTTCCGAAGATTTCCTATGCGACGGTCCGCATCGGGTGGATGGCCTGCGAATATTTCCATACGGATTGGGTGCTCGCGACCGTCAGGGTCGAGCATCAGGCCTTCTACAAGCGCATGTTCGGCCACAAGGCCATGTCGGATGCGCGCCGCTATCCGACCTTGAAGAAGCCGATCTCGCTCATGGGGCTCGAATATCCGGCCGCGAAAGAGAAGGTGCATCAGCGCTACCCGTTCTTCCGCTCGACCTATTTCGAGCGCAGGATGCTGTTCGAGCGCGATTTGCACCAGCGGCAGCGGGAGTTCTTGCGCCCGGAGATGCCGGCCAACGTCTGAGCCAAGCCTCAATCGAAGTCTCAATCAAAGCCCAGGAAGCCCGCGCTCTCGCTCAATTTCGGCGCGGCGGCGAGCCGCGCGAGATCGGGTAGCGGCCGCGACGTGCGCGGGTCGCCCCCCAGCAGCCGCTCCAGCGCCGCCGCGACCGCCAGCACCTTGGCGTCGCCGCCCCGCGGCCCGACGATCTGCAAGCCGAACGGCATGCCGTGCCGGTCGATCCCGACCGGCAGCGAGATCGCCGGGTGGCCCACATTGGTCACCGCATAGGCCATTGCGAGCCAATGGAAATAGCTCCGCGTCGGCTTGCCGTCGATCTCGGCCGGGTAGAGCTCCGTCCAGGGACGCGGGCTGATCGTGACCGCGGGCGTCAAGATCACATCGAAGCTTGCAAAGAATGCCTGCCAGCTTCTGTAGAGCACGGTCTCCTGCTTCATCGCCCGCGCCACATCGAGCGCGCTGTAGCGCAGGCCCTCCTCCACATTCGCGCGTACATTGGGACCGACTTTTTCCGGGCTGTCGCGCACATTCTCGTGCCTGTTGGCCAAGAAGGACAGCGAGCGCAGCACCGCGAAGGTTTCGTCCGCGCCCGAACAGTCGGGCGTCCGGTCCTCCGCGACCGCGAAGACGTGGCGGAAGAGGGCGCATTTCTCGGCGAACACCTCGCCTATATGCCGCTCGGTCGGCGCGAAGCCGAAATCTGGCGTGAGCGCCACACGCAGCGATGCGAGGTCGATTTGTGCCGGCACCGCGAAATCGAGCGGCCGGCGCACCGTCCTGCCGTGGATCGTCGTCGCCAGGGGATCCATGGCATCGTCCGACGCCATGATCGAGAGCAGCAGGCAGGCATCAGGCACGTTGCGCGCCATCGGCCCCAGCACGCCGAGCGGGTACCAGCCGAGCGAGCGCTTCTCGCTCGGCACCAATCCGGGCGAGGGGCGAAAGCCGACGATCCCGTTGAAAGCCGCCGGATTGCGCAGGGATCCGCCCGTATCGGAGCCCGTCGCGAGGGGCACCATGCCGGTCGCCAGCGCGACGCCCGACCCGCCCGACGAGCCCGCCGCCGAGCGCGACGGATCGAAGGGGTTCCCGGTCGCCCCATAAACGGCGTTGCGCGTATTGGCGCCTGCCCCCCATTCGGGCGTGTTGGTCTTGCCCAGAATGATCGCTCCGGCCCGGCGCAGAGCCTTCACCATGAGTTGATCCTGCAGGGGAACGTGATCGGCAAATAGCGGGCTGCCATAGGTCGTGCGCAGCCCGGCCACGTCCTCGAGGTCCTTGATGCCGATGGGTAATCCGTGCAAGGCGCCGAGCTCTTTTCCGCGCACCGTGGCGGCATCGGCCTTCTCGGCGGCGGCGCGGGCGCGCTCATAGTCGCGCGCCACCATGGCGTTCACCGCATGGTCCAGCTTTTCGATCCGGGCAATGCAGCTCTCCAGGAGCTCGCTCGCGGAGAGCTTCTTCGCGCCGATCAGCGCGCGAGCTTCGCTCGCGCCAAGGTCACAGGGCTGCGCCACGCGGTTTCCCTTTCCTGTTCGTGCCGGTCCAGGCGAGCTTAGCCGCGCTTCGCCAGGATAGTCACGCAGGCGTGCGCCATGAGCATCGCGCCGATGCCGAAGACCGAACTCGCCGCGAGCGTTGCGGCGATCACGCCTTGCGGGCCCCCATAGGCGGCCCCGATCAACGCGAAGGGCACGGTGCCGAGGGTGGCTCTGCCCCAATTGAAGGCGGTCGCGCGCAGCGGAAAGCCCAGATTGTTGAAAGCCGAATTGGCGCAGAACAACAATCCGAGGCATATCCAGCCCGGCCCGCTCACGAGGCAGTAGAAACGCACGATCTCGGCCGCTTCGCCCCCGAGATGGAAGGTCGCGACCACGGCCTCGCGGCCCAGCGCCAGCACAAGCCACATCGCCCCGACATAGACGAGCGTGCAGATCACCGCGTCGTTCAGCACCCGATGCATGCGCGGAAACAGGCGCGCGCCCCAGTTCTGCCCCAGCACCGGGCCGATCGAGCCGGAGAGCGAGAACAGCCCGCCGAAAGCCAGCGGCACGACGCGATCGAGCACTCCGAACGCCGCGATCGCGCCTACGCCGTAGCGCGCCATGACGCGCGCCACGAGCGCATTGGCGAAGGGCGTCGCGAGATTCGTCATCATGGCCGGTAAGGCGACGCGCGCGATCGGCAAGGCATCGGCCGCCAACGCGGCGAGGTTCGGGCGCGCCACGATATCGTGCCGCGTCACCGCTCCGTGATGGCCGACCGCCACATAGATGAAGCGCGACAGAATGACCGAGATCGCGGCGCCCGTCAGATCGAGCCGAAGGCCGAAGATCAGGATCGGATCGAAGATCGCGGTGGCGATCCCCCCTGAGAGCGTCACCCACATGGCGCGTCTCGCATCGGCGGCCGCGCGCAACACGGCCGAATAGGCCATTCCGGCGGCCATGAGCGTGTTCGAGGGAAGCACGATCAACAAGAAGCCGTGCGCCAGCGACGCCGTCTCCCCGGTCGCGCCGAGGATCGCGAGGATCGGGTCGATCAGCGGCATCAGGGCAAGCCCAAGCGCCAGCCCGCTGACCGCCGCGATGGCGAGGCCGGAGCCCGCGACGCGGCGCGCCTCGGCGCGCCGCCCGGCACCGAGCGCCCTCGAGGCAAGCGCCGAGATGGCGATCATCAGCGCGATATTGGACGACATCAGGAAGAACAGAACGATGCTCGCGAAGCTCACCGCCGCCGTCTTCTCGGTCGAGCCGAGCCAGGAGACATACATCAGCGACAGGAAATCGACGAAGAAGATGGCGATCAGCCCGACGCCGCTCGTCAGCGACATGACGAGGACGTGATGCATCGTCGGGCCTTGCGTGAAGCGGCCGGGCAGGCGCTCGGGCCCGGAGGCTTGCTGCGGCGCCGCGGGCGCGAGCGCGGGCGTGGCACGCGCGACCGTTCCGTCCCGCTCCGTCTCGGTCAGTCCTGCGTCGGCGCCGGCCATGAAAACGTCCTGACCCATCCTCGGACGGAGGGTTCCGCCGAGCCTTGCATCCGAATGGTCGATATGGGTGGCGCCTCTTTAGCGGAGAGCGGGACGGGCGTGAAGCCGCAGGGCTCAACCCGTCGATCGGCCGAATCTTCCGATCCCGATGGCCTTGGGGAACACGATAAATTGTATGTCGAACGGCCGTGAGAATGTCTTATCTCGCCCCCGAACCGTTGATCGGGCTAGGCTCCCACATTAGGTCCCGACTATAGTCGCATTTGGCGATCGGAGGCGAACATGGCATTTCCGGCAAGACGTTCCTTGGGTTTCGCGTTGCTGTCGCTCGGCGCGCTCGCCGCCGCAGGATATGGGCTGGCGCGCGCCGACGAGGCGCCGAGGCCGCTGCCGAGACCCACGGTCGATACGGGAACTTCGGAAAGCGGCCTCGAGACCGCCGTTCTGGCGGGCGGGTGCTTCTGGGGCCAGCAGGGCGTGTTCGAGCATGTCAAAGGCGTGCGCCGCGTGGTCGCCGGCTATTCGGGCGGGGAGAAGCGCACCGCGACCTACGAGCAGGTCTCGACGGAGACGACCGGCCATGCCGAATCCGTTCAGGTCACATTCGATCCCAAGCAGGTCTCCTACGGTCAGATCCTGCAGGTGTTCTTCTCGGTCGCCCATGATCCGACGCAGCTCGACCGCCAGGGCCCGGATAGCGGACCGAGCTACCGCTCGGAAATCTTCTATGCCGGCGCGGCCCAGGAGCGCGTGGCGCGCGCCTATGTGGCGCAGCTCGAGGCCGGGCACGCCTTCGGCCGGGCGATCGTCACGCGCATCGAGGCGCTCAAGGGCTTCTATCCGGCCGAGGCCTATCATCAGGACTATCTGATCCTCAATCCGCACGCGCCCTACATCGTCGTCAACGACCTTCCGAAGATCGCGAACCTGAAGCGCATCTATCCGGATCTCTACAGCGAGACGGCGGCGGCGTTGCCGGCCAAGGGTGCTTCGCTTTGAGGCGACGGCACGGCCGCGATCGATGGCGGCGCAAATAGCGCCGGGAACTCTGCGGCGCAGCCTGCCCGACGGGTGGAGGAGGGGCCGGCTCCGGCAGCGAATGCCGCCTGGCGCAGGCTGTCCGATGGGATTCTACGGCGACATCATCCTGGCCAGGCTCTGTCGTCTCGCCATGCGCAACCGCCGGGGAGCGCCCGCTCGACGTAGAAAAAAGCCTCGCTAAATCTCGCGATGAGGTCCAAGAGGGAGCGGCAATCGCCGCCGGGCAGCGCTCGCGGCGATTGATTTTGAGTCGATTGCGCAATGCGCTCGAGCGCAAAGGCTCGCTCGGAATGCTCGCGGACCATCGGCGCCGTCTACGGGCTGCGCGCGAGAAATGAGCGGCCATTGGCACAGCCTGGAAACCGGAGGTTCAATGGGAAGTCACGCGAGACGCGTCGATGCCGAGCTCGACATTGCGAGCCCGAAATCGGCGTTCTTCACCCCGAAAGCCGGTCTTTGGCTGAGTGACATCACCGATATCGCGGGCCTGCCGCCGCCGGTGACGGATTTCGAGATTACCGATGTGGGGCCGCTCCAAACGGCGCGGCAGGACCAGCTCGCCTATATGGACAACCCCAGATATCTCGCAGAGCTCGTCGGGACGAGCGCCGGGGTATGTCTCATATCCTCGAAGTTCATCTCGAAGTTGCCGGCGACGACATTGGGTCTCGTCGTCAAGGATCCGTATGGCTGCTACTCCAAGGTGCTGGCGAAATTCTATCCGCAAGCGCTGCGCCCTGTCTCGAATTTCGGCTTGCTGAACGTTTCCGCGATGGCTGCGATCCACCCAACCGCCCACTTGGCCGTGGGCGTCATCGTCGATCCGGGCGCGGTCATCGGTCCCCACGCCCGGATAGGCGCCGATACGACGGTCGGAGCAAATGCCGTGATCGGCCCCGGCGTAGTCATCGGGGAGGGGTGCTCCATCGGGCCTGGCGTCACCGTCACCAATACGGTCATCGGCGATCGGGCGATCCTGCATCCCGGCGCGAGGATCGGTCAGGACGGGTTCGGTTTCGCGATGAGCCGCAAAGGGCACGTCAAGGTACCGCAGATCGGCTCGGTCATCATCGAGGACGACGTGGAGATCGGAGCCAACACGACGATCGACCGGGGGGCCAATCGCGACACCGTCATCGGCGAGGGATCGAAGATCGATAACCTGGTCCAGATCGCCCATAATGTGGTGATCGGCCGGCACTGCGTCATCGCCGCTCAAGTGGGCATAGCGGGCTCGACCACGTTCGGAGATTTCGTCGCGCTCGGAGGCCATAGCGCCATCGCGGGCCATCTGCGTATCGGCGACGGCGTCCAGATCGCAGCCGCGAGCGGCGTCATGCACGATGTCCCCGCAGGCGAGCGCTGGGGCGGCTCTCCGGCAAGACCGATGAGCGAGTTCTTTCGCCAGCACAAGACGCTCGAAGCGCTCGCCGCGCGCCGTCCTCACCTGACGAAGAGCACGCAGTGAGGTCAAAGGGGCAGTCTGGAGAGATCAGAACCGGTATCCGACGTAATTTTGAGGTTGCGGACTTGACCGCGCGATCGCGGCCATGCCCGAACAAGACCCCTCCTATTGCCCTTGACAGGCGCGGCGCGGCTCATCACCACTCGATCGAATGCCGGAACCCCATGGATGACCGCCGCCAAGTCTCTCCTCGATATCAAGCCCCGCCTCGATATCCTGCTGTGCGCCCCGCGCGGTTTTTGCGCCGGCGTGGTGCGGGCCATCGATGCCGTCGAGCGTGCGCTTTCGCTCTACGGCCCGCCGGTCTATGTGCGCCATGAGATCGTGCACAACCGCTTCGTGGTCGAGAGCCTGAAGCGCAAGGGAGCGATCTTCGTCGATGACCTTTCCGAGATCCCGCAGACCTCGGCGCCGGTGATCTTCTCGGCCCATGGCGTGCCCAAATCCGTGCCCGAGGAGGCGGCCGGCCGGGCGCTGTTCGCCATCGATGCCACCTGCCCGCTGGTGACCAAGGTGCATCGCGAGGCCGAGATCCACCACAAGCGTGGCCGCTTCATCGTGCTCATCGGCCATGCGGGCCACCCCGAGGTGATCGGCACGATGGGGCAGTTGCCGAAAGGCGCGATCGCCCTGGTCGAGACCCTCGAGGACGTGCAGCGGCTCGCCCCTCGAGATCCGCGAAACCTCGCTTATGTGACGCAGACGACGCTCTCGGTCGACGATACCGCCGAGATCGTGGCCGCGCTCAAGCGCCGCTTCCCGGCGATCGCCGGTCCGCACAAGGAGGATATCTGCTACGCCACCACCAACCGCCAGGAAGCCGTCAAGCGCGTATCGCCCTTGGTCGACGCCTTGATCGTGGTCGGCTCGCCCAATTCCTCGAACTCGCAGCGCCTGCGCGAGGTGGCCGAGCGCGCCGGCTGCAAGATCTCGAGGCTGGTGCTGCGCGCCTCCGACATCGAATGGGACGTGTTTGCCGAAGTGAGGCGGCTCGCCATCACGGCCGGCGCCTCCGCTCCCGAAATCCTGGTCGACGAGATCATCACGGCCTTCGCCGAGCGCCGCGAGGTGCATGTCGAGACCGTGTCGACCGCCGATGAGAGCGTGTTCTTCCCGCTGCCCAAGGCGCTGCGGGACGACGCGGCTGCCTGAGCTTCGCGCATGGCCGTCTATACGGAGGTCGCCGACGAAGAGCTCGCCGCTTTCGTTGCCCGCTTCGGCATCGGCGAGCTGCGCGCCGCCAAGGGCATAGCCGAAGGCGTCGAGAACTCGAACTATCTCATCCATACGAGCTTTGGCTTCTTCATCCTGACGCTCTACGAAAAGCGGGTGATCGAGGCCGATCTGCCCTTCTTTCTCGGGCTCATGGAGCATCTGTCGGGGAAGGGGCTCGCCTGCCCGCGCCCGGTCAAGGATGCGCAAGGCCTGTCGCTCGGCCGGCTCGCCGGCCGGCCGGCCGCCATCGTCACCTTCCTCGACGGCATGTCGATCCGGCGCCCGACCACCGCCCATTGCCGTGCGCTCGGCGAGGCGCTCGCCCGCCTGCATCAAGGGGGAGCGGATTTCGTGGCGACCCGCAAGAACGCGCTCTCGGTCGCAGGCTGGCGCCCGCTCTTCGAGGCGGCGGCGCCCGCCGCCGACGGCGTCAGCCCGGGCCTGGCGCGCCAGATCGAAGCCTCGCTCGCGACGCTCGAGCGCGACTGGCCCAAGGATCTGCCGGTCGGCAACATCCATGCCGACCTGTTTCCCGACAATGTCTTCTTCATCGGCAAGGAGGTGTCGGGCATCATCGATTTCTATTTCGCCTGCACGGATGCCTTGGCCTATGACCTTGCCGTCTGCCTCAATGCCTGGTGCTTCGAGCCCGATTATTCCTTCAACCTGACCAAGGGACGGGCCTTCCTCTCCGGCTATCGCGGCCTCAGGCCCCTCACCGAGTCCGAGGTGCTGGCGCTGCCGCTGCTCGCCCGCGGCGCGGCCTTGCGCTTCCTCCTTACCCGCCTGGTCGATTGGCTGAACGTGCCGCCGGGGGCGCTCGTCAAGCCCAAGGACCCCATCGAATATCTGCGCAAGCTGCGCTTCCACGGGCATGTGGCGAGCGCTGCCGAATATGGCCTCCAGCCATGAGCGGCAGGGTCGTGATCTTCACGGACGGGGCCTGCTCCGGCAATCCGGGTCCCGGCGGCTACGGAGCCATCCTGGTCTCCGGCCGGCATCGCAAGGAGATCAAGGGCGGCGAGAGGGACACCACCAATAACCGCATGGAGCTGATGGCGGCGATCGCGGCGCTCGAGGCCTTGAGCCGCCCCTGCGCCGTCGAGCTGCACACGGATTCGCAATATCTGCGGCTCGGCATCACCCAATGGCTGGCGGGCTGGAAAAAGAATGGCTGGCGCACGGCGGCGCGGCAGCCCGTCAAGAACGAGGATCTCTGGAGGCGTCTCGAAGAGGCGGCGCGGTGCCATCGCATCGACTGGCGCTGGGTCAAGGGGCATGCGGGCCATGACCAGAATGAGCGCGCCGACGAGCTCGCCCGCGAAGGGCTGCGCGAGGCCCTGCCGGAGGCGGGCGCGTGATCCAGAACGGCATGGAGCGTTTCGCCGCGCGCCTTTCGCAGGTGGCGGGCGAGGTCGAGCGCGGGCTCGATGCCATCCTGTCGGGGAACCTCGTCGGTTCCCAAGGCTCCCGTGAAAGCTCCCAAGAAGGCCCTCATGCATGGCCCGAAAGGCTGCGCTCCGCCATGCGCCATGCCGTATTGGGCGGGGGAAAGAGGCTGCGGCCTTTCCTCCTGGTCGAGACGGCGCGCCTTTTCGGGCGCACGGATCAAGGCCCGCTGATCGCCGGATGCGCCCTCGAATTCCTGCATTGCTACTCGCTGGTGCATGACGATCTGCCGGCCATGGATGACGACGATCTGCGCCGCGGCCGGCCGACCGTGCACAAGGCCTTCGACGAGGCGACGGCGATCCTCGCGGGCGATGCCTTGCTGACGCTCGCCTTCGAGGTCATGGCCGGCGAGGACGTGGATGGCGATACCGCAAGGCGCGTGGCGCTCATCGCCGCGCTGGCGCGCGCGGCTGGCGCCGCCGGCATGGCGGGCGGGCAGATGCTCGACCTTGCGGCGGCGAGCGGCGCGAGGCTTGGCGAGCCCGCGCCCGGCGAATTCGCCATCCGCCGCTTGCAGGCGATGAAGACCGGCGCCCTCATCGCCTTCGCGGTCGAGGCCGGTGCGATGCTGGGTGGCGCCTCGACGGCGGAGCGCCGCAGCCTCGCGAAATTCGGGCGCGCTCTCGGCGCAGCCTTCCAGATCGGCGACGACATCCTCGATGTCGAGGCGACTGAGGCGACGCTCGGCAAGGCGACCGGCAAGGATGCGGCGAAGGGCAAGGCGACGCTGATCGCGGCGCTCGGCCTCGAGCCCGCAAGGTCGGAGCGCGACGCACTCGCGAGCGCTGCCCTCGAGGCGCTCTCGGGCTTCGACCGACGCGCCGATCTGTTGCGGGCCGCAGCGCGCTTCACCGTCGAGCGGCAGACGTGAGGAGGGCGCGGTCGCCGTGAGCGGCTGGATCGCCGGCGTCGATGGCTGCCGGGCGGGATGGATCGTGGCGCGCCGGGAGCTCGATGCCACGTCGCGCATCGATATCGAGATCCATCGAAGTTTCGCCGCTCTGCTTGACCGAAAGGATCCTCCCGACATCATCGCCGTCGACATGCCGATCGGCCTGCCCGACCGCATCGGGGAGGGCGGGCGCGGACCTGAGAAGGAGATTCGCCGGTTCCTCGGCCGGCGGAAATCTTCCGTCTTCTCGATCCCGTCGCGCAGCGCCGTTTGCACGCAGGACTATCCGGCGGCTTGCCTGATTGCGGCCGAGACCTCCGATCCAAGCCGCAAGTTCGCGAAGCAAGCCTTCAACCTGTTTCCGAAGATCCGCGAGATCGACGCGCTGCTGCGCGCCTCGCCGAAGGGCCTCGATCCGCCCTGGCGCGAGCGCGTCTTCGAGGCCCATCCCGAACTCGCCTTCTGGCGGTTGAACGGCGAAAAGGAGCTCTCTCACGCGAAGAAGGCGCGGAACGGCGGGCGCTGGATCGGCAGGCAGGAGCGGGTCGCCATACTCGAGGCGGCAGGCATCCCAAGCGACGTCCTCGAACGCGCCCCTCCGCGCGGCGCGGCGGCGGACGATCTCCTTGATGCGCTGGCGCTCGTCATGATTGCCCGGCGCATTCTCGAAGGTCAGGCGACGTCCTTCCCGGATCCGCCCGGTCGCGACGCCTTCGGCTTGCCGATCGCGATCTGGGCGTGAGCGCGTTCCATGAGACACGGCATGCATTGACGTGCGTTCGCGCGGGTTGCACCTTGGTGTCGCGCATCGCGCAGATTCTTGGGCCTCACGCAGATTCTTAGGCGATGGGGACGAAAGGAAGCTTCGGGCCGCGATGCCGACAGTCCTCGAGACCAGGGATGCGACCATCCGCTTCGGCGGGCATGTCGCCGTCGATCGCGTATCCTGCGGCTTCGAGCGCGGCACGCTCACTGCCATCGTCGGACCTAACGGGGCCGGCAAGACGACCTATTTCAACCTGATCTCGGGGCAGCTGCGGCTGAGCGCCGGCAGCGTGGCGCTCAACGGCGAGGATATTTCGCGCTTGTCGCCGGCCGAGCGCGCCAAGCGGGGCCTAGGCCGCGCCTTCCAGCTGACGAACCTCTTCCCCAACCTGTCCGTCCGGGAGAATGTGCGGCTCGTGCTGCAGGCGCGGGCGGGCCGCGGCTTCGATCTCGTCTCGATGGCGCAGGACCATCGCGACCTGATCGAGGCGGCCGACGCGGTGCTGCTCCGCATGCAGCTCATCGGCTTCGCCGAGCGTCCGGCCGCCGTCCTGTCGCATGGCGACCAGCGCAAATTGGAGGTGGCGCTCCTGGTCGCGCTCGAGCCCGAGGTGTTCATGTTCGACGAGCCGACCGCCGGCATGAGCGTCGACGAGGTGCCGACCGTGCTCGATCTCATCGCGAGCCTCAAATCGGACGCCACCAAGACCATCCTTCTCGTCGAGCACAAGATGGACGTGATCCGCGCGCTCGCCGACCGCATCGTGGTGCTGCATCAGGGCCGTCTCGTGGCCGAGGGCGAGCCGAAGGAGGTGATCGCCTCCCCGATCGTCCAGGAAGCTTATCTCGGCAGGGTGGCGGGCGCAGCTTCTGGAGATGACCGGTGACGCGGCCGCTTCTCGAGCTCGAAGGCGTGCACACGCATATCGGGCGCTACCACATCCTCCAAGGTGTCGATCTCGACGTGCCGGAAGGCGCCATGACCGTGCTTCTGGGCCGCAACGGCGCCGGCAAGACCACTTCCATGCGCACCGTCATGGGCCTGTGGCGCGCCTCGAAGGGTGCCATCCGCTTCGACGGCAAGCCCATCGAGAAGGAGACGACGCCTGCGATCGCGCGCCGCGGCATCGGCTATGTGCCCGAGAATATGGGTATATTCGGCAGCTTGTCGGTCCGCGAGAATCTCGTCCTGGCCGCAGCCGCCGGACCGATCGACCGCGGCCGCCTGGAGCATGTCTTCTCGCTGTTCCCGCCGCTCGAGACCTTCTTCGAGCTGCCCGCAGGCAATCTTTCGGGCGGCCAGAAGCAGATGCTGTCGATCGCGCGCGCCATGATCGAGAAGCGCCGCCTGGTGCTGATCGACGAGCCCTCGAAGGGGCTGTCGCCTTCGATGGTCAAGACCATGACCGAGGCGCTGCTCGAGCTGAAGCGCTCGGGCACGACGATCCTGCTCGTCGAGCAGAATTTCGCGACCGCGGAGGCGCTCGGCGACACGGTCGCCATCATGGACGACGGCCGCATCGTGCACCGCGGCTCGATGTCCGAGCTCGCTGCCGATCGCGGCTTGCAGGAAAGGCTGATGGGGTTGTCGCTCGAGGCCCACCAATGAGCGAGAGCGCGCGCCAGCTTCAAGGCCTGCGGGCCACGCTGCTCGCCGGGCTCGGCCGTCAGGCGCCGATCATCCTCTGCGCCGCCTTGAGCCTTGCCGGCCTCGCGGCCATCGGCGCGCCTTCGACCTGGCTCACCTTGACGATCGCCGGCCTCGCCATGGGGACGCTCGTCTTCATCATCGCGTCGGGCCTCACCATCGTGTTCGGCCTGATGGACGTGATCAATTTCGGTCATGGCGCCTTCGTGACCATCGGTGCCTATGTGGGTTATTCGGTGCTCGCCTCGCTGCCGGCCCTTTCCGGTTCCTCGAGCCCCTGGCTCAACCTTGCCGCCATTCTCGCCGCCGCCTGCGCCGCCATGCTGGCGACCGGCCTAGTCGGGCTCGCATTCGAGCGCTTGATCCTGCGGCCCGTCTACGGGTCGCATCTGCGCCAGATCCTGGTGACGACGGGCGGGCTGATCATCCTGCAGCAGTTGGCGATCGTCATCTGGGGGCCGGTCGCCATCCATCTCGAACGTCCCGCGCTCCTGAAGGGGGCGCTGGTGTTCGGCTCGACCATCGTCGAGAGCTACCGGATCGTCGCCGTGATCGTCGGCATCGTCTTGCTGGTGGGGCTCGAGCTCCTGCTGTCGCGCACCAAGATCGGGCTCCTGGTGCGGGCCGGCGTCGAGGACAAGGAAATGGTCGAGGCGCTCGGCTATCGCATCCGCCTGCTCTTCATCGGCGTCTTCGCGCTGGGCTCGGCCTTCGCCGGGCTCGGCGGCCTGATGTGGGGCCTCTATCAGGAGACGGTCGACATTGCGCTGGGCTCCGAGACCTTGATCCTCGCCTTCATCGTGGTCATCATCGGGGGGCTCGGCTCGATCGAGGGCTGCTTCGTCGGCGCGCTCCTGGTCGGGCTCGTGGCGAGCTATACGGCCTACCTCATCCCGAAACTTGCCCTGGTCTCGAACATCGCGCTGATGCTCGCCATCCTGATGTGGCGGCCGCAGGGGCTCTACCCGGCGGGGAAATCGCGATGAGGATAGCCACCCTGCCGCAGCGCCTGATCTCGGGCGACCGGCCCGGCAATGGGGTGCTGTCGGGGCTCCTGATCCTCGTCCTCTTGGGGCTCCTTCTCGCCCCGTTCCTGTTCTCGGGCGCCCGCTCGCTCGAGACCGCCGCCCGCATCTGCATCTTCATCGTGCTGGTCGCGAGCTATGATCTCCTGATCGGCTACACCGGCATCGTTTCCTTCGCCCACACCATGTTCTTCGCGCTCGGCGCCTATGGGGTGGCGCTGGCGCTCGTGAATATGGGCCCGAGCTTTGCGGCGATCGGCCTCGGCGCTCTCGCCGGCACGTTCGCCGCGGCGCTCATCGGCGTCGTGCTCAGCCTCTTCCTCCTGCGGGTGCGGGCGATCTTCTTCTCGATGGTGACGCTCGCGGTCGCCGCGTCCTTCGCGGTGCTGGTTTCGCAGCTCTCCTTCCTGACGGGCGGCGAGGACGGCTTGAGCTATTCCGTGCCGCGCCCGCTGACGCCGGCCTTCAGGCTCGTCGAGGGGACCGTGCATGGCGCCCGCATCGACGGGCGGCTGATCGCCTACTACGCCGTGTTCGCGATCTCGCTCGTGCTCTTCCTCCTGATGCTGCGCGTGGTCAATTCGCCCTTCGGACGGGTGCTGAAAGCCATCCGCGAGAACGGCTTTCGGGCCGAGGCCATCGGCTACGAGGTGGCGCGCTACCGCATGCTCGCCAATATCGTGGCGGCGGTATTCGCGGCGCTCGGGGGCGCGCTGCTTGCCGTGTGGATCAAATATACGGGGCCCGCGACCACGCTCTCGCTCGAGATCATGACCGACGTGCTGCTGATGGTCGTGCTCGGCGGCATGGGCACCATGTACGGCGCGGTGATCGGTGTTGCCGTGTTCATCCTGATGCAGAATTACCTGCAGGACCTGATGCGGGCGGCGGCGGGGGCCGAGCTCCCGGTGCCGCTCCTCTCGGAGCTCCTGAGCCCCGACCGCTGGCTGTTCTGGCTCGGCGTGCTGTTCGTCGCCTCGGTCTATTTCTTTCCCTCGGGCGTCGTCGGTTCGCTGCGCGCCTGGACGCGCAAGGAGTGACGGCGTGCGCAGTGACGAGCCGTCGCGTCGAAGCAACGCCCGAAACCAAAATCTCAAGCCGAGCGCATCAGCTCGAGCAGCAGCCCCGCCACCTCATCGCGCGCCTCGAAATGCGGCATATGCCCGATCTCCTTGAACATATGGATGGCGATCCTTCCCGGCAGGCCGAGCGCATGCCGGGCCGGGATGATGCGATCATCCGTTCCAAAGACGATCTTCACCGGGATCGAGAGGCGCTCGAGCACCGATCGCACGCTGAAGGCCTGAGTCCCGTCGGGAAAGACGGTCGCGGCCACATGCTCGAGCCCCGCGACCGAGCCCCCTCGCTGGCGCAAGGTCGTTTCGGCGAAAGCCGGACCCAAGGCGGCCGGGTCGCTGGCGAGCAGCTCTATCCAGGGCTTGAGGCTCGCCTCGCCGCGAGCTCGCAGGAAGCCGGAGATGAAGGCGCCGTTCATATCCGGGCCGAGCCCCGCGGGCGCCAGCAGGAACAGCGAGCGCGCGGCGATCGCTTCGTGCCCGGCGAGCGCGGCCGCGACCGCGCCTCCGAGCGAATGGCCGACGAGGTGGATGGCGCCCGAACCCCCGCTTTCCAAGCCCTCGGCCCGTAAGGTCGAGGCGACCTCCTCGACCATGTCGTCGAAGCTTGCGACGCGCCTGTCGGCCGAGCCTCCATGGCCCGGCAGGTCGATGCCGAGCACCGGGCATCCGGGCCGAGCCGTGGCGAGGAACAGCCGCCAGGCATTGAGATCGGCGCCGAAGCCGTGGAGCAGCACCAAAGGCGCGCCCTCGCCCCGGCGTAGCCATTGGCGATTGAGCGCGCCGCCCGCAATCCTCGCGCCATTGGCCGACGATCCCGCGTCGAGAGAGGCTCTCGCCTCGACATCGGCGGCCTGGACGCGGCCCTTGGGCCCGGTGCCCGCCAGTGCCATAAGGTCAAGGCCGTTCTCGCGCGCCAATCTCCGCGCCAGCGGAGTCGCACGCAGGGGCGCCGGTGAATCCCTCTCCCCGCTTGCGAGGAGAGAATTGGGGACCCGCCCTGTCGCGCTTACCCTCTCCCCTTGTGGGCTACGACGTTCACACATCTTCTCCGATTGCAGAACAAGATAGTCGCGGTTGCGAGGGCCACCTCTCCCCTTGCGGGAGAGGTCGGCCCCCGGCTTCGAGATTTCGCGTGGCGGCCCGAGATCTCGAAGCCGGGGGGAGCCGGGAGAGGGGGACCTGCCGTCGGCGGTCATCGCCGCGCCTTTGTCCCCCTCTCCCGCCTCGACCACACAAGCGGGATGATCCTTCTTCATTTCGGAGAGCGTGGTCTCGGCACCCTCTCCCGCGAGGAGAGAGGGAAGAACGCCCGGCGCAGATGTGTGAATCTCGTAGTTTGCAGGGGGACGTAAGGGCCCGGCCGATTGAGCGTATTTCAAATGCGATCGAGGCACGAGGTTCCCGCTTCAATCCGCGCCGTTTTCATGCGATGTGGCATGAACTCGCTCTGGAGCCTTCCCATGTATCTGCCGCCCGCCCACCGGATCGACGACCTCGCGAGCCAGCACGAGGCGATGCGCCGGCACCCTCTGGCGACGCTGGTCACGCGATCGGGAGACGGCATGGTCGCCGATCACATCCCGTTCATGATCGATGCGCAGCGCGGCGATAAGGGTGTCCTGCGGGCCCATGTGGCGCGCGCCAACCCTCTGTGGCGCACCCATCCGCGCGACGTCGAGGCGCTGGTCATCTTCAGCGGCGCCGACCGCTACATCACGCCCTCGTGGTATGCGACGAAGCGCGAGACCGGCAAGGTGGTGCCGACCTGGAACTACGTCGCGGTGCACGCCTTCGGCCGTCTCGAGGTGTTCGACGACCCGCAATGGGTGCGCCAGCAGATCGGGGAGCTGACGGCGCGGCAGGAAGCGCAGCGCAGCCCGCCCTGGGCGGTGTCGGATGCGCCTGAGG
>JBIOEK010000021.1:0-17603 GCA_044445925.1 Hyphomicrobiales bacterium | reverse complement strand
CGGCATCCGCGAGCATGGCATGGTGGCGGCGATGAACGGCATGTCGCTGCATGGCGGCATCATCCCGGCCGGCGGTACCTTCCTCGTCTTCTCCGATTATTGCCGCCCCGCCATCCGCATCGCGGCGCTCTCCAAGACGCAGGCGATCTACGTCTTCACCCATGATTCGATCGGGCTCGGCGAGGATGGCCCGACGCATCAGCCGGTCGAGCATCTCGCGGCGCTGCGCGCCATGCCGAACCTCCTGGTGCTGCGGCCGGCCGACGCCATCGAGACGGCGGAATGCTGGCAGATCGCGCTCGGGCACAAGGCCGGCCCGGTGCTGCTGGCGCTGACGCGCCAGAACCTCAAGCCCGCCCGCGTCGAAGCCGGCAACGAGAATCTGTGCGCCCAAGGCGCCTATGAGATCGCGCCGGCCGATGGCGAGGCAAGGATCAGCCTGTTCGCCTCGGGCTCCGAGATCGAGATCGCCATGGCGGCGCGCGACCTCCTCAAAGCCAAGGGCCATGCGACGCGGGTCGTGTCGGTGCCCTGTTTCGAGCTGTTCCTGACGCGCGACGACGCAAGCCGCCGCCGCATCATCGGCGAGGCGCCGCGGCGTGTCGCGGTCGAGGCCGGCGTGCGCCAGGGGTGGGACGCCATCATCGGCCAGGACGGCGCCTTCATCGGCATGCACGGCTTCGGCGCCAGCGGCAAATACAAGGATGTCTACGAATATTTCGGCATCACGGCCGAAAAAGTCGCGGAAGCGGCCTTAACGAAGCTCAAAGCTTGACGGTGACCGCCGGGCTGCCATGGGTTATGGCCGGTTTCGTCAATTCGCAGGAAAGAGGGATCATTCCATGACCGTCAAGGTCGCCATCAATGGCTTCGGACGCATCGGCCGCAATATCTTGCGCGCCATCGTGGAATCCGGCCGCAAGGACATCGAGGTGGTCTCGGTCAATGATCTGGGACCCGTCGAGACCAATGCGCATCTCCTGCGCTACGATTCCGTGCATGGCCGCTTCCCCCATGAGGTCACGGTCACCGGCGACAGCATCAGCATCGGGGGCGGCAAGATCAAGGTCACCGCGATCAAGGATCCGGCGCAGCTGTCGCATAAGGCGCTCGGCGTCGACATCGCGCTCGAATGCACCGGCATCTTCACCACCAGGGACAAGGCGAAGGCCCATCTCGATGCGGGCGCCAAGCGCGTGCTCGTATCGGCCCCGGCCGACGGCGCCGATCTGACGGTCGTCTACGGCGTCAACCACGACAAGCTGACCAAGCTGCATCTCGTGGTCTCGAACGGCTCCTGCACCACCAATTGCCTCGCCCCGGTCGCCAAGGTCTTGAACGACACGGTGGGTATCGAGCGCGGCTTCATGACGACCGTGCATTCCTATACCGGGGACCAGCCGACCCTCGACACCATGCACAAGGACCTCTATCGCGCCCGCGCCGCCGCCATGTCGCAAATACCGACCTCGACGGGCGCCGCCAAGGCGATCGGCCTCGTGCTGCCCGAGCTCAAGGGCAAGCTCGACGGCAGCGCCATCCGCGTTCCCACCCCCAATGTCTCGCTCATCGACCTCAAGATCGTGGCCGCGCGCCGCACCTCGGCCGAAGAGGTGAACTCCGCGATGAAACGGGCCTCCGAGCAGGAGCTACGGGGAGTGCTCGGCTACACCACGGCCCATAATGTCTCGATGGACTTCAATCACGACCCCCATTCGGCGATCTTCCACATGGATCAGACCAAGGTGATCGACGCCACTTTCGTGCGCGTGCTCTCCTGGTACGATAATGAATGGGGTTTCTCGAACCGCATGGCCGACACCGCGGTCGCGATGGGCAAGTTGCTCTAGGCGAGGATGCGTGATCGACACGCGCATCCTTGCTCATGGTCTTCGATACCGCATCATTCCATCCTAAGGAGCGCAGACCGCATTTCGGAATGATGCTCAAAGGCGTCGCGGGGCAGAGGCAGACGACCGTAACCGTTGCATCAAGGTTTTGCACATGACAGACACCGCCAAACGTGAACCCTCCCTCGACGCGCCGCCCGAGCGCCACACCCCGACCTACGCGCCGCCGCCCCCGACACCGCCTTTGTCCACGGCAAGTGCGAACAGCATGGCGCTCTCGGATCGCGGCGGGCTCGATCAGCTGTCGCGCATCGAGGAAAAGTCGGCACGCATCGAGGAAAAGTTCGCGCGCACCGAGGCGCTCCTGTTGCGCGTCGAGGCAACCTTCCAAGATGCCCTGACGAAGTTCGGCGGGCTCGCCCGGACCGCCGACGTGAATGCCCTCGAAGCGCGCGTACGCGGACTGCCCGGGGCCGGCGCGATATTCTTCGTGGCGCTGATCGCGGCGCTGATCGGCGCTGCGGCCGTGCTCGCAGCGCAGAAATTCGGAATCCCGGGATTCCTGCCGCCGCGATGAGGTCTTTCCGCACGCTCGACGAGCTCGATGCCAAGGGCAAGCGCGTCCTGCTGCGTGTCGATCTCAACGTGCCGATGGAAGCTGGAACCATCACCGACCTGACCCGTATCGAGCGGGTCTTGCCGACCATCAACGAAGTTGCCGCCAAGCGAGGCAAGGTCGTGCTGCTTGCCCATTTCGGCCGTCCGAAGGGAAAGCCGGATCCGAAGGAGAGCTTGCGGCCGGTCGCCAAAGCATTGGAGCAGGCGCTCGGGAAGCCCGTCGCCTTTGCCCAAGACTGCATCGGCGAGCCCGCCGCCAAGGCTGTCTCGGCGCTCGGGGAGGGCGAGGTGCTGCTGCTCGAGAATACCCGCTTTCATCCGGGGGAGGAGCAAAACGACGTGGCCTTCGCCAGGGCGCTGGCCGCGAATGGCGATGCCTATGTCAACGATGCCTTCTCCGCGGCCCATCGCGCCCATGCCTCGACCGAGGGCCTCGCCCACCTATTGCCTGCCTATATCGGTCGTTCGATGCAAGCCGAGCTCGATGCCCTCGAGAAGGCGCTCGAACACCCCTTGCGGCCGGTCGCCGCGATCGTGGGGGGCGCCAAGGTCTCGACCAAGCTCGAGCTCCTCGGCAATCTCCTTGCCAAGGTGCAGGTGCTGATCATCGGCGGGGGCATGGCCAATACCTTCCTCGCCGCGCGCAGCGTCAAGGTCGGCAAGTCGCTCTGCGAGCACAATTTGACCGAAACCGCTCGTGCCGTCGAGGCGAAGGCCAAAGCCGAGGGCTGCGAGATCATGCTGCCGCTCGACGTCCTGGTGGCGACCGAGTTCCAGGCCCGCGCGCCGCACCGCATCGCGGCCATCGACGATGTCCGCGCGAGCGAGATGATCCTCGATATCGGACCGGCTTCGATCGCGGCGATCACAGCCAAATTGCGCGAGATGGCGACCCTTGTCTGGAATGGACCGGTGGGTGCCTTCGAGCTCGCTCCTTTCGCCAAAGGCACGCTCGCCATCGCCCGAGAGGCAGCTTCCCTCACCGCATCCGGAAAGCTCGTCTCGGTCGCCGGCGGGGGCGACACGGTCGCCGCCCTCAATCAGGCAGGCGTCGCCGATAAGCTCACCTATATTTCGACTGCCGGCGGCGCCTTCCTCGAATGGCTTGAGGGCAAAGCCCTCCCTGGGGTAGAGGCGTTGCGCAAGGCGTGAAGCCGTGATTTCGGGCGAGAGCGGCGCCATGGCTGACGGTTGCGGCTTGATGCTCGCCCATGTGAGAACGAGCAGCTGCCGGTCAGCGATCATTATCGGCTCGAGATGATCGAGGACGACATGGCGTTTCGCCTACCCGTGGGAGAAGGACAATG
Source organism: Hyphomicrobiales bacterium (assembly GCA_044445925.1). Lineage (GTDB taxonomy): Bacteria > Pseudomonadota > Alphaproteobacteria > Rhizobiales > Beijerinckiaceae > GAS188. The sequence goes on along the minus strand of JBIOEK010000021.1, from coordinate 13,828 downwards.
AATCTCGATCGATTGGCCAAGGTGGCGCAGAGTCTCGTCACGCCGGGAAAAGGCATCCTGGCGGCGGACGAATCCTCCGGCACCATCCAGAAGCGCTTCGATGCCATCAGTGTCACGAACACCGAGGAGAACCGACGCGACTACCGCGAATTGCTGTTTCGCTCGACGCAGGCGATGAAGGAGCACGTTTCCGGCGTCATCTTGTTCGACGAGACAATCCGCCAGAAGGCGAAGGACGGTACGCCCCTCGTCAAGCTGATCGAGCAGACCGGCGCCATTCCCGGCATCAAGGTGGATGCCGGCGCAAAGCCCCTGCCGTTCTGCCCGGGCGAGACCGTCACCGAAGGTCTCGATGGCCTCGCGGGCCGGTTGAAGGAGTATTACGGGTTGGGCGCCCGCTTCGCCAAATGGCGCGCCGTGATCGATATCGGAGAGGGAAAGCCGAGCTATGCCTGCATCCTGGCCAATGCTCATGCCTTGGGGCGTTACGCCGCGCTCTGCCAGGAGGCCGATATCGTGCCCATCGTCGAGCCGGAGGTGCTGATGGATGGCGGCCATGATATCGCGACCTGCGAGCGAGTGACCGAGTGGGCGCTGAAGGAGGTCTATCAGCAGCTTTTCTACGCACGCGTCGTCCTCGAAGGCACGGTGCTCAAGCCGAATATGGTGATCTCAGGCAAGAAATGCCCCAAGCAGGCGAGCGTCAGCGAGGTCGCCGAGGCGACGCTGCGCGTGCTGAAACGCTGCGTGCCCTCCGCCGTTCCAGGAATAGCCTTTCTCTCGGGCGGCCAGTCCGATCTCGAGGCCACCGCTCATCTCGATGCCATGAACCGCATCGGCGGCTTTCCCTGGAGGATCAGCTTCAGCTATGGGAGGGCGCTCCAGCATGCCCCGCAGCAGGCATGGTCCGGCAAGGCCGACAATGTCCTCGCGGCGCAGAAGGCCTTCGCCCACCGCGCCAAGATGAACGGCCTCGCAACGCTCGGCCAATGGAAGAAAGAGCTCGAGAAGGCGGCTTGATGCATGATAATCGCCCCGGCCTGATGCTCTTCACCCCGCCGATCGGCGATGCGGCAGCCTTCGCCGGCCCGTTGCGCGAGGCGCTGTCGGGGGGCGACATCGCCGCCCTGGTGCTCGATCTCGCCGGCACCGACCCGCGCGGCCTCGTGAACGCCGTCAAGCTCCTGGCCCCGATCGCGCAGGGCAAGGGGGTGGCGCTGCTCGTCGCCGACCATCCGGAGATCGTGACGCGCGGCGGCGCCGACGGCGTGCATCTTTCGGATTTGGGCAGCTTGGACGTAGCGCTCGACCTGGTGAAGAGCCATGGCGGGATGGTTGGCGCGGCCGGCTTGCAGCTGCGCGACGACGCCATGGCGGCGGCCGAGAAGGGAGTGGACTACGTCTTGTTCGGCGAGAAACGCGACGACGGAACGCTCCCTTCCCTCTCGAGCCTGATCGAGCGCGTCAGCTGGTGGGCGGAGATCTTCGAGACCCCCTGCGTCGCCTTCGCGCCGAGCCTCGAGGCGATCGATGAGCTCGGCGCGACCGGTGCGGAGTTCGTGGCGCTGGGCGAGCCGGTATGGACCCACGCCGAAGGTCCAGCGTCCGCGGTCAAGGCGGCGCTGCAACTGCTTGCCCACCGGACCATGGCATGACGATATCGCTGGCGCGCGCGCCGTTTCTTGGAATGTTGGCGGTCTTCCTCGCTTCGAGCGCCGCCGTCGCCGGGATCGAGGATCCCGATCTCGCCTTCGGCGCCTATCAGCGCGGCCGCTATCGGGACGCCTTCCGCGAGGCGACGACGCGCGTCGAGAATGACCACAATGACGGTGCTGCCATGGCGCTCCTGGGCGAGCTCACGGGAGGCGGCCTCGGCATCGCCCCGGACCTGAAGAAGGCGGCCGACTGGTTCGCGCTCGCGGCGGCGCGCGGCGACCGCAATGGCGCCTACGCGCTGGCCATGATGGTGCTGGAGGGCCGTGGCGTGCCGAAGGACCGCGGGCGCGCCAAATCGCTGCTGGAGCAGGCGGCCAAGGCCGGACAGCCCTCCGCCGCCTATAATCTCGGCGTCATGGAGCTCGCGGAGGGAACGCCGGATGGCGATGAGCGAGGGCTGCGGCTGGTTCGCCAGGGGGCGGATGCCGGCGTGCCGGAAGCCGAATACGCGCTCGCGACGCTGTTGCGCGAAGGCAAGGTGGTAAGCGCCGACCGGGAGGCCGCGGCGCGCATGATGGGGCGTGCCGCGCGCGACTTCTATGAGCCCGCCGAGATCGAATATGCGATCATGCTCTTCAACGGCGACGGCGTGCCGAAGGACGAGGGCGCGGCCGCCAGGCTCTTCCTGCGAGCGGCGGCCCGCGGCAACCCAATCGCGCAGAACCGCATTGCCCGCCTTTACGTCTCCGGGAGGGGCGTTGCGACCGATCTCGTCGAAGCCGCCGCCTGGAACACGCTCGCCCAGTATGCCGGACGCGACGATCCATGGCTCAACAGCGCCACCGCAAACCTGTCGCCCGAGCAGCGCCAGAAGGCCTTGGGGTTGGTTCGCAAGCGATTGAGCGCTTTCCAGCTCGGCATCACCAGTCCTTGACGGGCCCAGGTCCTTGACTGGCGCAAATCCTTGAACGGGCGCAAGTCCTTAACGGGCGCAAGTCCTTGACGGACGAAAGCCCCAAGCGCACACAGCCGATGCGCGATCCTCCTCACTCTGGCGGGGTGGCGGCGCGCGATCCCCCTTTCCTCTTTTCCCTGGTCCGCCCGACATGATCCGCTCGCCTTCGATATCCGTGATGACCGATGCCGCCCTCAAGGCCGCCAAGAGCCTGAGGCGCGACCTCGGCGAGGTCGAAGCGCTGCAAGTCTCGATGAAGGGCCCTGGCGATTTCGTTTCGGCCGCCGATCGCCGGGCGGAGAAGATCATCCGCGAGGCGCTCACCAAGGCACGCCCGACCTATGGTCTGGTCATGGAGGAGAGCGGCGTCATCGAGGGAACCGACGGAGCGCATCGCTGGCATGTCGACCCGCTCGACGGCACCACCAACTTCCTGCACGGCATCCCGCAATTTTGCGTGTCGATCGGCCTCGAGCGCGATGGGGATTTCGTGGCCGGCGTCGTCTACGACCCCGCCAAGGACGAGATGTTCGTCGCCGAGCGCGGCAAAGGCGCCTATATGAACAATCACCGCATCCGGGTGGCCGGCAGGCGCGACTTCAACCTGGCCGTGATCGGCATGGCGACGCCCCATCTCGGACGGGGGGGCCACCCGCATTTCCTCAAGGAACTCGGCGCCGTGATGGCGCGCGCCGCAGCCACCAGGCGCCTCGGCGCGGCGGCGCTCGATATCGCCTATGTGGCCTGCGGCCGGCTCGACGCCTTCTGGGAGCGCAGCCTCAACAGCTGGGATTTCGGCGCAGCCTGCGTCTTGGTGCGCGAGGCCGGCGGCGTGTTCACCGCGCTCGACGGCAAGAAATCGCTGGTCGACAGCCATGACGTGATCTGCGGCAACGAGGCCATGCATGCCGAGCTCGGCGCAATCCTCAAGAGCGCCGGCTGATGGCGGCCGCTGCCCCCTCCTCGCCGTCAAAATGTCGCATCGCTGCTGCATTCTGCCTGTTGGAGCCATAATCGAAACGTGAATGCATCGATTTCCGGCAGATGAGCGTTAATCCTGCGCCGGCTCGGCGCATAGCCGTCGCGTGAATCGTTATTCGCCAAGCCGCCCGCCCTTGATCGCGCCGACCGGCTCGCTCATGATGCGGCGGGCATGAAGGAGCTTTCAATGGTCGATGTCGGGCCTGCGATGCTGCCGCCTGCGACAGTCACGCTGCTGAGCCGCCCCGGAACCTATGTCGGGCGTGTGATCGTCTTCCTCATCCTGTGCGCGATCGCCGTGGCTTTCCTGCACGAACGCATCCTCGTTGCCTTCCTCGCCAACCCGGTGTTGAACGCGCTGATCATCGTCGCGCTCCTCTCCGGCATCTTCCTGTCGCTGCGCGCGCTGCGGCAGGTCAGCCGCGAGGTGCGCTGGGCGAATAGCCGCTTGAGCCCGCACGCACCGGCCTCCCGCATCAAGCCCTATCTGCTTTCCCCGCTCGAAGGCGTCTTCACGGGTACGATCAAGAAGCTGGCGCCTCTGCATCAGCGCGCCTTGCTCGAATCCTTCGACGCACGCCTCCATGAGAGCCGCGAGATCCTGCGCTACCTCGCGGGCCTCCTGGTGTTTCTCGGCCTGCTCGGCACCTTCTGGGGCCTGCTCGAGACGGTGCGCTCGATCGGAGGCGTCATCGGATCGATGCATACCTCCGGCACCGAGAGCGGGACGCTGTTCGAGGATCTGAAGACCGGCCTCGCCGCGCCGCTAGCCGGCATGGGCATCTCGTTTTCGTCCTCGCTGTTCGGCCTCGCGGGCTCGCTGGTGCTGGGCTTCCTCGATCTCCAGGTCGGGCGCGCCCATGCCCGCTTCGCGACCGAGGTCGAGGACCGTCTCGCCACGCGGGTCACCGCGGCGACTGCCGGCGGGGAACCGGCGGCGCTCCAGGGCGTCTATTCGGCCCTCGCAGAGCTCAAGCAGCTGGTCGGCGCCGACAGCGCGAGCCGCGCCACCACGCAGGCGATGGCCAATCTCGCCGAGGGCATCCAGGCGCTGGTCAAGCATATGCGCTCGGAGCAGCAGATGATCCGCGACTGGGTGGAGGCGCAAGCCTCGCGCGAGCGCAAGGTGGAGCGCCTGCTCGATCGCCTTGCCGCCGAGCCCGCCCATAGGGAGTGAACGATGCTCTCCGCACGCACGCGCCAATTCTCGCGCGAGATCAACTATTGGCCGGGCTTCGTCGATGCCCTCTCGACGCTGCTCCTGGTCATCACCTTCCTGCTGTCGATCTTCGTGGTGGCGCAGTTCGTGCTGTCGCAGGAAGTGAACGGCCGCGACACGGTGCTGACGCGCCTCAACCGGCAGATCGCCGAGCTGACCGACCTGTTGTCGCTCGAGAAGGGCAGGAGCACGAAATCGGAAACCGAGGTCGGCTCGCTGCGCGCCACGCTCGATCAGACGAAGGCCGACGAGGCAAAGCTCAAGGCCCTCGTCGATGCGGGCGGCGGCGCCGCGGGCGCGGCCGAGCGGCGCGCCGGCGAGCTGCAGGGGGCGCTCGAAGCGCAGGTGGCGAGCACCAGCCGGGCGCTCGCCCAGATCGAGACCCTGAACCAGCAGATCGCAGCGCTGCGCCGTCAGCTCGCGGCGATCGAGGACGCGCTGCAAGCCTCCGAGACGCGCGAGCAGGATGCGCAAACCCGCATCGCCGATCTCGGCTCGCGCTTGAACGTCGCCTTGGCGCAGAAGGTGCAGGAGCTCGCCCGCTATCGCTCCGATTTCTTCGGCCGGCTGCGCGAGATCCTCGGCAACCGCCCCGATATCCGCATCGTCGGCGACCGCTTCGTGTTCCAGTCCGAGGTGTTCTTCGATCCCGGCCAGGCCGAGCTGAAGCCCGAGGGCATGCCGGAGCTCGACAAGGTGGCGGCCGCGATGAAGGACATCATGGCAAATATCCCCGCCGACATTCCCTGGGTGCTGCGGGTCGACGGCCACACCGATAAGCGCCCGCTCTCGGGGGCCGGCAAATTCGCCACGAACTGGGATCTGTCGGCGGCGCGCGCCATCGCCGTGGTGCGCTACCTGCAGTCGAAGGGCATGCCGCCGGAGCATCTGCTCGCTGCGGGCTTTGGCGAATATCAGCCGCTCGACCTCGGCGACGGCGAGGACGCCTTCAAGCGCAACCGGCGCATCGAATTGAAGCTCACGGACCGCTGACGCTACGGCCAATGGTCGAGGCAAAGCCAAATTCCTGCCGCTCCCGGTTCAGCCTCCGCGACATCCTGCCGGCGGAAACCGAGGCGGTGCTCGATCTGTGGGTCGCGGCTTGGAACGCGGCGCTGCCGGCGATCGACTTCAAGGCACGGCGCGCCTGGTTCGGCGAGCGCCTGTCGCTGCTGCGAAAGGAGAATTTCGTCCTGCGCGGCGCATTCGAAGAGGCGTCTTGCGCCGTCATCGGCTTCATCGCGATCTCGCCGCAGCTTCACTATCTCGACCATATCGCCGCGCATCCTAAGCATTGGGGCACGGGGCTCGGCGAGGCGCTGATCGCCGAGGCCAAGCGCTTGTCGCCCCTGGGGGTGGCGCTCGACGTCAACCAGCAAAATCCCCGCGCCGTCGCCTTCTACGAGAAGCACGGATTCCGCCGCCTGCGCGCGGATCGCAATCCCGTCTCCGGCTTGCCGACCTGGTGGTACGCCTGGGGTGCGGCAGAACCATCGCCGCTCCTCTCGAAGGTTTCGGCGCGCTTGCTGCGGCGCAGCTTCTGAGTGAGCGAGGCGGCCGGCGGGGCGCGCCTTACGGGATCAGGCGCGCCTGAGGACCGCCGTGTCGGAGCGGCGTCAAGGCGAGCATGAGGGCGGCCGGAATGTTGATGAATGTTGATTCCAAGAGTTCGATGTCGCGAAACCGGTTGCCGGCTAATTACCCTCACGGGGGAAATTTTTGCTTGACGCTTTCCGGGATTTCTGAAATTATGGGCTCACACTGGATAGCTGTCCAAGTCGCGCCCGGAGCTGAAAAGCCGCCGGGCGTTTTGCTTTTTCGGGGATCGGGAAAATGACGTTGCCTTTGTCGGAGATGAGCGGGGCGATAGGCGTTTGCAGAGCCGGGGCCCTCACGCCGCGTTCGGCACGACCTCCTCAATCAGCATTAGCCGGCGGGCCGGAGCTGCCGCCGCGCGATCTGCCTCGTCTCGCCGAGATAGCTCGAGGCGAATGGCCGAATCGCTCGCATGAACGTCGCCCTTTGCGAACGATGTGAAGTAATTCACAGCGTGTGATGGTAACGGTCCCGTCGTAATCTTACCGCTCTTCTACTCCTGTTTTGAGCCGTTACGCCAGGGTTACGAAGATTTCACCTACGTGAACTGATTCTGTCGCGCGGGTTCAGACTGCATTCCGGACCACTGGCGTAGTCTTCTCCTCGCACCGTCAGAGAGCGGTGCTTGAAAACGAGGAGACGAACATGCCTGGCATTATCGTGAAGACGGTCGGCGCTGCCCACTTGGTCGCCGGCCTTGCCTCCGGATCCGTCGCTAGCGCGGCAGAGTCCATCGACGGCAACGTGGCGAACCAGAACGACGCACCTCCCATCGTCCTGGCCTATGGCGGCTGTGGCCCCTTGGGACATCGCGGCCCGTTTGATGGCTGCCGCCCGGGCGGCCAGTGGGGCGGCTACATACCCGGCCTCTCCTGCCCTGCGGGGTTCCACATCGGTCCCTTCGGCCGGCACTGCTGGCCCAATGACGCAGACTGAGAACGACGAGACGAACATGACTGGCGGGGTCTCGCCCCCTGCCCTGCTGGTGGATGAGCCCGTCGCCGGATCCGATCGGGCTCACCGCCGAGGCGCTGGTCGACGACGTCCTGTGCGGCCCGAGGAGGCTGGAGCAGGCGTCGTCACTGGCTCGTCTCCGGCCGTCGCGCGCCACGGAGAGCCCGACCCTATGGCGCCCGCCTGTAACTTACCAGACTCACGCCCGGTACATCACACTGCAGCAGTGGCACTGAACATACGACCATTGGGAGCCACGCACTCGATACGACCCGACGCAACCGCAATAGGGGCACGTCACATAGACGAGGTGACCTTCACCGCAATGCCGCGCTGCGCGGCCTCGCGGCGGCGTTTCGGGCAGGAGCCGCGATCGGAGGCTGAACACGCCCGAGCGAGAGGCCCCTTGCCGATCGCCTCGGAAATTTTCTTTTCCCTCGGCGCCGAGGCTGCCAAGATCGAGCGCCTGTCGGAGGAAACGGAATGGCCATGAACGGATCGATCAACAGTGAGGGGAGCTATCGCCGGCTCTCGGAAACCGATCTTCCGTCCTATCTCGCAGGTCTCGCCGCGCTGCGCGAGCGCCTCGGCGGCGAGCCCTCAGCCTGGACGGTGCGCGAGGTTGGCGACGGCAATCTCAACCTCGTCTTCATCGTCAAGGGGCCGCGCGGCGGCGTCGCCGTGAAGCAGGCGCTGCCCTTCGTGCGCCTCGTCGGGGAGAGCTGGCCCTTGCCGCTGTCGCGCGCCCATTTCGAGCATCTCGCCCTGACCCGCCAGGCGGAGCTCGCGCCGAAGCTGGTGCCCGCGATCCTGCATTATGACGAAGCCTTGGCGCTGACCGTGATGGAGCTCCTCGAGCCCCATATCATCCTGCGGCGCGGCCTGATCGAAGGCAGGGTCTATCCGCGCCTCGCCGAGGACATCGCGAGCTTCCAGGCGCGCACCCTGTTCTTCACGAGCGACCTTGCGCTTGCGGCCGCCGAGAAGAAGTCCCGCCTGGCGCAATTCGCCGGCAACCACGCGCTCTGCAAGATCACCGAGGACCTCATCTTCACCGATCCCTATCGCGTCGCCGAGCAGAATCGCTGGACGCGACCCTATCTCGATGCCATCGCTGCGGAATTCCGCGCCGATCTCGATCTGCATGTGGCGATCTCGCGGCTGAAGCTGAAATTCCTGAGCTCGGCCGAGGCGATGATCCATGGCGATCTGCACACCGGCTCGGTCATGGTGACGCAAGACGATACGCGGGTGATCGATCCCGAATTCGTCTTCTACGGACCCATGGGCTTCGATATCGGGGCGATGCTGGCGAACCTCATCATGAACTATCTCGCCGGCGAGGGCCACGAGAAGACACCGGGCGAGCGCACCAGGCATGGCGAATGGGTGCTGGAGACGACGCAGGCGCTTTGGGAGGGCTTCCGCGCGCGCTTCCTCGGGCTGTGGCGAAAGAACGCGAGCGGCGATGCCTATCCGGGAAGCCTGTTCACGGGCGGGCTCGGCACCGCCCGGCTCGAGATCGAGCGAGAGGCCTATATGGACCGGCTGTTCGCAGACAGCCTCGGCTTCACGGGCGCGAAGATCGTCAGGCGCATATTGGGATTGGCGCATAATATCGATTTCGAATGGATCGAGGACGAGGCACGGCGCGCCACCTGCGAGGCACGCGCGCTGCGCCTCGCCCGCGAGCTCCTGGTCAATACGGCAAGCTTCTCGTCGGTCGGCGCCGTCACCGACGCGGCGCGCGCCATGCGGAAATGGGATCCGGGCTTCCGCTGAAGTGCGTGATGGGTGAGCTTGCGCCTGCCGTCACTGCGAGCGCAGCGAAGCAGCCCAGAATCGTAGCCGCAGGGGCAACGCCCTGGATCGCTTCGTCGGCTTTGCCTCCGCGCAATGACGGCTGGCGCCGCGAGGATCACCCGGCCGCGGCCTTCATGAATTCCGCGTCCTTGGCGTTGGCGCGCTGCATAGCGGGCCTCGCCTCGAGCTGCTTCACATAAGAGGTGAATTCGGGAAGCTCGGGGAAGCCCTTGAACATCATGCCCCAGCGTATGCCGGAGCCGATCACGACATCGGCGGCGGAGAATTCCTCGCCGAGCATGAAGGGTGCGCGCGAGACGGCGTCGCGCAGCACGGAGACGACGGTATCGTAGTCGCCCCAGCCGACGGCGCTGCGCGGCACGCCTTCTCGCTTCTGCATCTTGTCGATCAGCGCGGGCTCGAGGCAGCTCGGCCCGTAGAACAGCCATTTGAGATAAGGTCCGCGCTTCGGATCGGCGATCGCGGGCGCGAGGCCACGAGCGGGAAAACGGTCGGCGAGATAGCAGCAGATCGCCGCCGACTCGGTGATGACGACGCCTCGATGGCTGAGCGCCGGCACCTTGCCCATGGGATTGACGGCGAGATAAGCGGGCTCGCGGTTCTCGCCCTTCTTCATGTCGAGGAGCTTGATGTCATAGGGCTCGCCGACCTCCTCGAGCATCCACAGGACGATCGAGGAGCGCGAAGGCGCGATATGGTAGAGGAGGAGATCGGACATGGGACATGCTTCCTTCGGTCAGTCCTCGGTCGAGGCGCGCAGCCTCTGCGCATAAACATTGATCACCAGCGCCACGAGCAGGATCAGGCCGCGGATCAGGATCTTCAGGAACGAGTCGATCTTGACATGGTCGAGGCCGTTATTGAGCACGCCGAGCACGAACAGGCCGACGATGGTGTTGCCGATGCCCCCGCGCCCCCCGAACAGGCTCGTGCCGCCGACCACGACGGCCGCGATGGCGTCGAGGAGGTAGGTGTCGAACTCGTTCTGCTGGGCGCTGCCGAAATGGGCGACGCCGAGCATCCCCGCCATGCCTGAGCAAAGGGCCGAGATCACCATCACGGCGCCGAGGATCAGCTTGACGTTGAGGCCCGAATATTCGGCCGCCTCGCGGTTGCCCCCGACGATGTAAACATAGCGGCCGAAGCGCGTATAGGTGAGCACGATATGGCCCGCGAGCAGCAGGACGGCCGCGACGATGACGATCCAGGGGATGCCGCCGACCGAGCCCGAGCCCAAGGTGGCGATGAGGCTTGGCACCTTATAGGCGATCTGGCCGCGCACCAGGAGCGCCGAGACCCCCGCCGCGATCTGCATCATGGCGAGCGTCATGATGAAGGAGGGGATGCCGATGACGGTCAGGCCGAGCGCGTTGACGAGACCGAGCGCGAAGCAGGCCGCGAAAGCGAGCAGGATCGCGGCGGCCCCCGGCAGCGGCAAGTTGGCGATGTTCACATAGGATTCCTGGGCCGTGAAATAGGCAACCACGATGCCGGCCGCATTGGCGATGCTGGCGACCGAGAGATCGATCTCCGCGCACAGGATGACGAAGGTGAGGCCGACCGCGATGATGCCGGTGACCGACACCTGGGTCAGGATATTGCCCATATTGTCGAGCGTGGCGAAGGAAGGGCTCGCATAGGTGAAGAAACCGACGAGGCAGATGAGCGTCAGGAAGGGCGCGATATTGCGCATCTGGCCGCGCAGCACGGCCGCGAGGCGCGAGCGGGGCCTCTCCTTCTCCCCCGTCAGCGAGGCGGTCATTCGTGCATATCCCCACCTTGTCGCATCATCACGCGGCCTCGAGCAGGCGATCCTTGCTGATAACCTCGTTTGCGAATTCGCGCACCACCACCCCCTTCTTCATCACCATGACGCGATCGGCGAGCGACAACACCGTCTCGGGCTCGGTCGAGGCGACGATGATGCCGAGCCCCTCGGCGCGCAAGCCGCGCACGATCCTCACCACATCCTCTTTGGCGCCGACATCCATGCCGCGGGTCGGCTCGCTCAAGATCAGGAGCTTCGGGGGGAAGCTCAGCCATTTGGCGAGCGCCACCTTCTGCTGGTTGCCGCCCGAGAGCGAGCCGAGGAGCGCTTCGACGCGCGGGGGGCGGATTCCCAGCTTCTCGATCTGCACCTGCGCAATCTCGCATTCCCGCGCAGGCTTCAGGAAGACGCGCGAGATCTTGTCGAGGACGCTGACCGAGGTGTTCTTGTAGAGGGGCTCCTCATGGAAGAGCATGGAGCGGCGGCTCTCCGGCACGAAGGCGATGCCGGCGCGCCGCGCCGCCGAAGTTCCTGAAAAACGGATTTGGCGCGCCCCCATGCGCAACAGGCCGCGATCGGGGGCGAGCTTGCCGAACAAGGTCCGCACCAGCTCGATCTGCCCGCAGCCCATGAAGCCGTAGATGCCGAGCACCTCGCCTGCCCGCACTTGCAGGTTCACGTCGCGATAGGCGCGCCCGAGCGAGAGCCCTTCGGTCTCGAGCACGACGGGGGCGCCCTCGGGGCTCGCGAGCTTGATATCGCTCTTATAGCTCTCGCCGAGCTCCTCGTGGCCCGCCCCGATCATGCGCTCGATGAGCGCCGCCTTGGTGGTCTCGGCCGCCGGCGAGGTCGCGATGTTGCGGCCGTTGCGGAACACCGTGACGGTGTCGGCAACGCGCAGGATGTCGTCGAGGAAATGCGAGATGAAGACGATCGAACGCCCATCGTCGCGCAGGCGCCTCAGCACCGAGAACAGAAGCTCGACCTCGGGCGGCGACAGCGCCGAGGTCGGCTCGTCGAGGATGATGATGCGCGCGCCCGAGAACAGCACGCGGGCGATCTCGACCATCTGCTGGAGACCGATCGGCAGGTCGCCGATGCGGGTCGCGGGATCGATGTCGAGCCCGAGGCCCGCGAGCAGGCGGCGCGCCTCCGCCGCCATCAAGCGCCAGCGCACGAGCCCCATCCGGTTCACCGGCTGGGTCCCGAGGAAGACGTTCTCGGCGACCGAGAGATCGGGCGCGATGCTCAATTCCTGATGCACCATGCCGATGCCGGCGCTAAGCGCATCGCGGGTCGAGCGGAAGCGCGTCGAGCGCCCATCGAGGCGGAATTCGCCGAGGTAATCCCCATGCACGCCGGCGATGATCTTCATCAGCGTCGACTTGCCCGCGCCGTTCTCGCCGACGAGACCATGGATCTCGCCGGCCTTGAGCACGAAGCCGATATCGCGCAGAGCCGCGACGCCGCCGAAGGATTTCGAGACGCCCACAAGCTCGATGACCGGCACCGCGACTGCCGCGCCGGCCGGCCCGACGAGTTGGGCGCCCTCGCCCGCCATTACCTGGAATGCCTCAGATCAGGAAATGATCTTGCATCCACTGCATGCCGGCCGCATTGGCCTTGGTGACCACCGGTCCGTCGGTGACGATGTTCTTGGGGATCCCGGCTCCCGTCTTCTCGCCGCCGGCCACGGCCGCGACGCCGGCGATGACCGCCCCGCCATGGATGCGGCAGGAAGGGTTGCGCACCGTCGCATACATGCGTCCTTCGGACACCGCCTGGATCGCCGGCGGCATGGCGTCGACGCCCCCGATCAGGATATTGGTGCGGTTATGCGCCTTCATGATGTTGGCGGCCGCGAGCGCCATGTCGTCATTGTGGAAGAAGGCGGCGTCGATCTGGGGATATTTGGTAAGATAGGTTTCCCAGAGCTGCGCCGTCTTCGATACGCTCCAATCGGCGGGCTGGGTGTCGAGCACCTCGATATTCGGATATTGCTTGACGACCATGTCGAAGCCCTTGGCGCGGCCTTGCGCGCCGGTATGGCCGAGCGCGCCTTGGGTCATGATCACCTTGCCTTTGCCGCCAAGCGCGCTGACCAGCGCCTGGGTGACGGAAGCGCCCATGAACTCGTTGTCGGGCGCCAGGAAGGAGTGCACGTTGATCTGGTCGAGAGGGGCGATCAGCGTGTCCATGTCGATCACCGGTGTGCCGGCATCGATCATCTTCTGCACCGGCGCCGTCAAGGTGCCGATGCCGAAGGCCTGGATGGCGACGAAATCCCATTTCTGCGAGGCCATGTTGTCGATCGCGGCGCGTTGCTTCACCGCGTCGAGCTCGCCGTCGAACCAGGTGACCTCGACGTTGAACAGCTTGCCCCAATATTCCGCGGCCTGCTTGCCCTGCGCACACCAGGTCGCTTGCAAACCGGCATTGGAGAAGGCGGCCTTCAAGGGCTTCTCGGACCGCCCGACGCTCGCCGCGAGCGCGGGGCTGAAAGCAGCGCCCCCCATGAGCGCCGTGGCGGCGCCGGCGGACGCCGCGGCGGTGCGGAAGAAATCGCGTCGCGAATGCGGCAAAACGATCTTGTCCTCAGACATGTAACGCTCCCTTCTGATTGCAGCCTTGTCTCGTCCGGCAATGCGGATGGCGGCTCGGAGCTCGACTGTGCCACAGGCGGCGAAGAGGCGCCAGGGAGGTGCATCTGCGTGACAGGGGAATCGCTTCAGGGTAACGAGGCGGTTTGGCGTATCAGATTTTCAAGATAGTCGGGACTGAGGTTTGCGAGTTTGCGGCGGACCTTGAGGCTGTGCTTGTCCTTTGGATTTCGCACGAGGTTCATGGCCATGTGTTTGACGACGGCCATGTTTTG
>JBIOEK010000020.1:0-17624 GCA_044445925.1 Hyphomicrobiales bacterium | reverse complement strand
GCTGTAGACACCACGGCTCTTCTTGGACATCCGTTCTCCTTTCCGAGAACTGTCCTCTGTTTCTCTGTCTCAATTTTGGGGTGCACTCCAGGTTTGAACAAGGACCTGCTCGACCCAACGGCGTCCCGCGTCCCCGGCGGAACCTGGGGCCGCACGTCCTATCGATCGAGTCTCACACCCTCGAACGCCGTCGCCGCATCGCCTCGAGCCTCGGCGCCGCGCAGGGAGCCTCGAGCAGGTCGGCGGCCTTACCCGGCAGGCGCCTTCGCCAATTGGGATGCTCGTCGACGGTGCCGGGCAAGTTCGGCTGCTCGATGAGGCCGAGCGCCTCCTCGAGCGGCAGAAGCGCCAGCGCGCAGGGTGCGACGGCGGTGTAGCGCGCCGCCGCATCCACCGCGCCGTCAGGCGTTTCCGCGGGCGGCTCCGCGCCGGCCGCGACCCCGGTATGGCAGAAGGCGCCCCAGAGGAAATGCCGGCTTTCCGCCCGCAAGCTTCGCTCGGCCGCGACATCGCTCTCGCTGGCAAAGCCCGCGAGCTCGGCGCGGACATCGATATCGTGGCCCGCCCACCAGCCGGCGGTCGGGGGCAAATCATGCGTCGATGGCATGGCGACCGCACTGGGCCGAAAGGTTTCGGGCGCGCGGAAGAAGCCATGATCGTCGCGCTCGAAGCGCAAGACATGCATTCCCGCGATGCCCTCGTGATCGAGGCGTTCGCGGAAACCGTCCGGCAAGGTGCCGAGATCCTCCCCGATCACGATGGCGCGATGCCGCAGGGATTCGAGCCCGATCAGGCAAAACAGGCTCTCGACCGGAAAGGACATATAGGCGCCCTCGGTCGCGGCGGCGCCCTCGGGAATGAGCCAGAGCCGCATCAGCCCCATGACGTGGTCGATGCGCAGGCCGCCCGTATGGCGCAACGCCGCCCGCAAGGTCGCGATGAAGGGCTGGAATCCGCCCGCGACCAGCGCATGCGGCGAGAAGGTGGTCAGCCCCCAATTCTGGCCATGGGCGTTGTAGTAATCCGGCGGCGCCCCGACGCTCGCCCCGACCAGGACCTCGCCCTGGCGGCTCCAGGCGTGGCTTCCCCCGCCATCCATGCCGATGGCGAGATCGGAGACGAGCCCGATGCGCATGCCGGCGCGCTTGGCCTCTTCCTGGGCGGCGGCAAGCGAGCGATCCGCGAGCCATTGCAGGAAGATGTGAAACCGCACCTCCCGCTCATGGTCGGCGGCGAAAGCGGCGACCATCGGGCCAAGCGGATCGCGCCATTCCGCCGGCCAGGCCCGCCAGCTCCAAGCGGCCCGATCCTCGCGCAGCCGCGCCCCGTGCAGGGTCTCGAAGCGTGCATGCTGCACCAGCATGTCGCCACCATCGGCCAGAAATTCGAGGAAATCCGCGGCGAGCCCGCTATCTGGCGAGCCGGCCAGTTCGATGTGCTCGAAGCTCTCGAACAGCGAGCGGAACAGCACCATCTTGGCCTGCGCCGCGAGCGGCCAATCGATCAGCTCGAGCGCTTCGAGGCGCGCCATCTCGTCGGCCAGGTGAGCCTGCTCGATGGCGTCCCGCACGCGCTCGGCACCCAGCACCATCGAGGGATCGGCATGCAGGGGATTGTAGAACAGCCGGCTCGAAGGGGAGTAGGGGCCAAAGCGCCCGGGATCGGCGCTGAACAAAGCATGCATGGGGCTGAGCGCCAGCGCATCCGCGCCGTGGCGGCCTGAAGCGGCGGCGAGCGCCGCGACGCCGCCCATATCGCCTGTCCCACCATCGCCAGCCCGGCGCAGCCCGTAGATTTGCGCCGCGAGCCCGAAGATGCGCTCGCCTGGCGCGAAATCCGCCACCGCGAAGCAGCGGGACGGGGCGACGGCGACGGCGAGCTCGAAGCTGGCGCATTGGAGACGGTGATAGCCCGTCTGCGCGAGCCCGGGCAGCAACGGCTGGCCATTCGGTGCCTCGTCGAGGGAGAGATCCTGTCGTGTGCCATCCTCGAGCAGCAGCTCGGCCTTGCTCGCGCCCGCGGCCGAGACCGGCAGCGGGAGCGGCTGGCCGAGGCGGGTCGTGACGAGGGGCGGCGTGGCCTCATGGGCGGCCGGGTCCTCGAGGCGCATGAGGCTGTCGCGCAGGGCGCCTTGGGTCTCGCACGCCAGGCCGAGGATCGTGAGCAAGCTCCTCAGCGTCTCGGGCGCGACCGCGTGGCTCACACCCCGCTGGTCGCTCCATTCGGGTGCGATCCCGGCCTTGGCGGCAAGCCGGCGCAGCTCCTCGTCGCTCACCCCTCACCCCTCATGGCGCAGGATCAAGGTCGCGAGCGGGGGCACGAGCAGCTCGAGCGATTGCTCCTCGCCCTGGCTGGGGACAGGTTGGCTATGCACAAGCCCGCCATTGCCGAGATTGACGCCCCCGTAGATCGCCGCATCGGTATTGACGAGCTCGCGCCAGCCGCCCGAGAGGGGAACTCCGACACGATAATCGCGGCGCGGCAGCGGTGTCATGTTGCACAGCACGAGCACGGGCGGCATGTCGTGCATCCCGGTCCGCAGATAGGCGAAGACCGAGTTGTCGTAGTCCTCGCGGATCAGCCAGCGGAAGCCGGCAGGATCCGCGTCGAGCTCATGCAGCGCGCCCTCGCCCCGGTAGACCCGGTTGAGGTCGCGAACCAGGCTCTGGATGCCCCGATGCCGGTCATAGGCGCCAAGATGCCGGTCGAGGCCGGCATCGTGGTCCCATTCGCTCCATTGGGCGAGCTCGCCGCCCATGAACAGGAGCTTCTTGCCCGGATGGGTCCACATGAAGCCGAGATAGGCACGCAGCGAGGCGAGCTTCTGCCAGTCATCGCCGGGCATCTTCGAGACCAGAGATCGCTTCCCGTGCACCACCTCGTCATGCGAGATCGGCAGCACGTAATTCTCCGAGAAGGCGTAGAAGAGACCGAAGGAGATATCGTCATGGTGCCAGCGGCGATGGACCGGATCGCGCTGCATGAAGCGCAGCGTGTCGTGCATCCAGCCCATATTCCATTTGTAGTCGAAGCCGAGCCCGCCATCGGAAACCGGCTTCGTCACCGAAGGCCAGGCGGTCGATTCCTCGGCGATCATCATGGCGCCGGGGCAGCGTTCATGCACCAGCGCGTTGACATGGCGGATGAAGGCCACCGCTTCGAGATTCTCTCGCCCTCCATGGATATTGGCGAGCCATTCGCCGGGCTGGCGGCTATAATCGCGGTAGAGCATCGAGGCGACGGCGTCGACTCGCAGCCCGTCGAGATGGAAGGTCGTCAGCCAATAGAGCGCGTTCGCCGTCAGGAAACCCCGCACCTCGCGCCGGCCGAAATTGTAGATGAGCGTGTCCCAATCCTGATGGAGGCCCTCGCGCGGGTCCTGGTGCTCGTAGAGCGCGGTTCCGTCGAAGCGCGCCAGCCCATGCGGATCGGAAGGGAAATGCCCCGGCACCCAATCGACGATGACGCCGAGGCCCCGAAGGTGGCAGGCGTTCACGAAGCGCGCGAAATCAGCGGGCGCGCCGTAGCGCGCGCTCGGTGCGAATAGGCCGAGCGGCTGATAGCCCCAGGAGCCGCCGAAGGGATGCTCGGCGATCGGCATGAGCTCGATATGGGTAAAACCGAGATCGGCCACATAGGGAATCAAGCGCTCGATCGCCGCGTCCCAGGAGGGCGGGGTATCGTCGCCGGGCACATGCAGCCAGGAGGCGAGATGGGCCTCGTAGATGGAGATGGGTGCATGCGGATCGTGGCGCCAGGCCCGCGAAGCCATCCATTCATCGTCGCTCCAGGAAAAATCATCCGCCCCCGCGACGATCGACGCGGTCGCCGGCGCGCATTCGGCGCGCCGCGCCACCGGGTCGGCCTTCAACGGCAGGCGCTCACCGTCAGCTCCGATGATCGCGTATTTGTAGAGTTGGCCGGGCCCGATGCGCGGGATGAACAGCTCCCAGATGCCGAAACCGTGGCGCAGCCGCATCGGGTGGCGGCGCTCATCCCAAGAGTTGAAATCGCCGACCACCGCCACCCGGTGCGCATTCGGTGCCCAGACCGCGAACCTGACGCCGGCGACCCCCTCGACCACCATGGCGAGCGCGCCGAGGCAGGAGGCGAGCTGTAAATGCTGTCCCTCGCCCAGAAGGTGAAGATCGACGTCGCCGAGCAACATCCCGAAGGCATAGGGATCTTCGGTGACCTGGATCGCGTCCGGCCACTCGATCCTGAGCAGATAAGGCTCCGCCGATGCAACGAAACCCTCGAAGAGATCAGGCGATCTCGGACTGCTCAGTCGGGCAAGGAGCGGACCGCCGCCACGTGCCACGACGTCCACGGACTTGGCTCCCGGCAGAAAGGCGCGGATGATGCGTCCGCCCAGCGTCGGATGCGGCCCGAGCACGGAGAAGGGGTCGCCGTGCCGTCCTTCCACCAGCGCCTCGACGGTCTTTTCGTCTGGGCCAGGCGATACGCTCAGATCATTCATCGCAAGGCCTTCCATCGGACCGGCTTGCCGATGCGCGCCGCGCCGGCACCGAGCATCGCGCCGCTCTGATCGATCGAGCCATATGCTCCTTTCATGGCGGGGAAGGACATTGCACGGATGCGGACATGATGGCTAGCAACATGCGGGCGTCATGGAAGTTCCACGCCCCGTCGCAGTTCCAAGCCCGGTCGCCGCTCCGCCTCGATCCGGTCAGGCGACCGCCACCATGCGGCGATACAGATCCAGATAATGAGTGGCCGAGCGCTTCCAGTCGAATTTCCGCGACATGGCGGTCCGCCGCATGCGCCTGAGATCGCGTCGAGACGCGTGAGTCTCGAAGGCGCGCCTGATGGCCGACACCAGGCTGTCCCGGCTGAACTTGTTGAACAGGAAGCCCGTCACCCCGTCCTCGATCGTGTCGGCGAGGCCGCCGGTCTTGTGGGCGATCGGTAGCGAGCCGAATTTCTGCGCATACATCTGGCTGAGGCCGCAAGGCTCGAAGCGCGACGGCATGAGCAGAAAATCGCTGGCCGCGAACATGCGCCGTGCCTCCTGGTCGTCGAAGCCGATGCGCACGCCCACCGCGCCTGGATGGCGCCTGGCGAGGTCGCGCATCGCCTCCTCGAAGCGCGGCTCGCCCTTGCCGGTCGCGACCAGCTGCCCGCCCGACGCCACGATGCTCTCGGCCGCATCGATGGCGAGATCGAGGCCCTTCTGATGCACGAGGCGCGACACGATGGCGAAGAGCGGGCCACGCGACAAAGCGAGCGAAAAGGCGCCGCGAACATGGTCGGCGTTGCGGCCCTTCCAGGCCACGGTGCCGAACCGATCCTGCGGCCAGGCCGCGGTCTTGCGCGGATCCCAGCTCTCGTCGATGCCGTTGAGAATGCCGGAAAGCCGGCCCTGACGCGCCCGTTCCGCGAGAAGGCCATGCAAGCCGCAGCCGAATTCCGGTCTCGTTATCTCTTGGGCGTAGGTCGAGCTCACCGTGGTGATGTGCGAGGCATAGAACAGCCCCGCCTTCAGGAAGGACAGCTTGCCGTAGAACTCCGGGCCCTCGACCGAAAAGGCCTGATCGGGAACGCCGAGCATGCGTAGCCGATGCGCTTCGAACAGGCCCTGATAGGCGAGGTTGTGCACGGTGAGGAGCGAGGCCTTGTTCACACCGCGCCACAGCGCATAGGCGGGTGCCAAGGCGGCCGGCCAATCATTCGCGTGAATGAGGTCCGGCACCCAATCCGGATCGCCGAGGCCGCCAGCCATATCGGCGGCGGCGAGCGAGAGCCTCGCGAAGCGGATGTCGGTATCGGCGAAATCGCCTCCCTGCGCGTCGTTGTAGGGCGTGCCCTCGCGGTCATAGAGCTCGTCGCAGAGGACCACATAGATGATGAGGCCGTCCGGCATGCTGATCCGGCCGAGGCCGCATGGCGGGATGCCCGCGAGCCCCGGCAGCGTGCCGACCAGCGTGATCTCGTCGCGCCTCGCAAGCACCGCCCGGTAACCCGGCACCAGAACCCGGACATCGCAACTCGCCAGCAAGCTGCGCGGCAGCGCCGCCGACACTTCCCCGAGTCCTCCGACCTTGACGAAGTCGGCGATTTCCGGGGTTACGAACAAGATGCGACAAGAGGGGTCCGGCCCGCTTTGCTTGAGCGTTGAACGAAGCTTGTGGATCGGACGAATGTCGGCACCGGAACCATAGAGGACAGGTGACCGCTCTGACGGGGTTGGCAAGTCGGAGTGCGGCGCGGCCTCTAACATGGCGACCCGATTGGTTCTAAACCTTTGGCGACTGCGTTAACGCGAGGGAACTGCAGCGGTTCCCTTCACACGCGACACAGACTCATTCACTTTTCGTGCCAGATAGGGAACCGACCGGCCTGCACGGGCGTTGCGCGCGTTGCGGGGGCCAGGCGAATCCTTGCCAGGAGGCTTTGCGGCCGCCCCGACCATAAGAAAGCCTTCTGGAGAACAATAATGGCGGAATTGAAGTCGGCACGGCTCGTCGAGAGCGGCGATCCGCTGACGCTCGGAGCGAGCTTCGATGGCAAGGGCACGAATTTCGCGATCTTCTCGGCGCATGCCGATCGTATCGAGCTCTGCCTGTTCGGGGCCGATGGCGCACGAGAGCTCGAACGTGTCACCTTGCCCGAGTACACCAACGAAATCTGGCACGGCTACCTGCCGGATATCGGCCCCGGCACGCTCTACGGATACCGTGTGCACGGTCCCTATGAACCCGCGCAAGGTCACCGCTTCAACCCGAACAAGCTGCTCATCGATCCCTATGCGCGATCGCTCTGCGGCGAGATCAAATGGTCCGCCGCGTCCTATGGCTACCTCGTAGCCTCGGAGGATAAGGACCTAACATTCAACGAAGATGACAGCGCGCCGTTCATGCCGAAATGCCGCGTCGTCGATCAGGCAGCCGACTGGTCGGGCGACACGCTGCCGAGAATTCCGTGGGACCGGACGATCTTCTACGAGACGCATGTTCGCGGCTTCACCATGCTGCACCCGGCCATCCCGGAGGAGTTGCGCGGCACCTTCGAGGGGCTCGGCCAGAAGGCCGTGGTCGATTACGTCAAGAGCCTCGGCGTCACCTCGATCGAGCTCATGCCGATCCACGCCTTCGTCCAGGATCACACTCTTTGCGAGAAACAGCTCGTCAATTACTGGGGTTACAACACGATCGGCTTCTTCGCTCCCGAGCAACGCTATCTCGGCAAGGCCGGGCTCGACGGCTTGCGCGGCATGATCAGGGCGTTCCACGATGCCGGCATCGAGGTGATTCTCGATGTCGTCTACAACCACACCGCCGAAGGCAATGAGCTCGGGCCGACGCTCTCATTCAAGGGCATCGACAACTTCGCCTATTACCGCACCCTGCCCGACGAGCCGCGCTATTACATCGACGATACGGGCACCGGGAACACCCTCAACACCAGCCATCCGCGCGTCTTGCAGATGGTGCTCGATTCGCTGCGCTATTGGGCGTCCGATCTCCATGTGGATCGCTTCCGCTTCGATCTCGGCACCATCCTCGGGCGGGAGCCGGGAGGCTTCGACCAGCGGGGCGGCTTCTTCGACGCCATAGGCCAGGATCCGGTCCTGTCCCGCGTCAAGCTGATCGGCGAGCCATGGGATATCGGGCCAGGTGGTTATCAGCTCGGCGGCTTCCCGCCGGGTTGGGCCGAGTGGAACGACAAATATCGCGATACGCTGCGCGGCTTTTGGAAAGGCGATCAAGGACTGATGAAGGAGCTCGCGGCGCGGGTCACCGGTTCGGGCGATATTTACGATCTGCGCGGCCGAAGGCCCTGGTCGGGAGTGAACTTCATCACCGCCCATGACGGCTTCACGCTCGCCGATCTCGTCTCCTACAACGACAAGCATAACGAGGCGAATGGCGAGGAGAGCCGCGACGGTCACAATGACAACCGCTCCTTCAACCATGGGGCGGAAGGGCCCACCGATGATGCCGGCATCCTGGCTGCGCGCCGGCGCCAGAAGCGCAACCTCTTGGCATCGCTCCTCATGTCGCACGGCACTGCGATGCTGCTTGCCGGCGATGAGCTCGGCCGCACCCAGAAGGGCAACAACAACGCCTATTGCCAGGACAACGAGATCAGCTGGGTGAATTGGCAGACCGTCGGGGAGGAAGAGCGCGCGCTGACCGATTTCGTCCGCCGGTTGATCAAGATTCGGGCAGACCGCCCGATCCTGCGGCGCTCGAGCTATCGCGATGGCATGTGCGTCGAATGGCTGAACTCCGGCGGCGGCAACCAGACCGAGGAGCATTGGGAGGACGTCGCCGCGGCTTGCATCGGCTTGCATCTGCGCGCCGCACAGGTTCCGGACGAGGAAAACCGCAAGGCTCGCCCGGATGAGGTGATCATCGTTTTCAACGCCCATGACGGGCCGGTCGATTTCAAGCTGCCGAAGCGCAAGGGGGGATGGCGGGTCGTTCTCGACCCGAACGAGCCCGACGCGATTGCCGGCGAAAGGATCGGCTCGGGTTCCAAGGAGGGGGTGACCCGCCAAATCGCGGCGCGCTCGCTGGTGCTTCTAGAGTGAGCTCTTCACGATCGCGCGGTTCATGGCCCACCCGCAACGGCAGGACTTGCCTCGAAGGCGGTCACCGACCTTGCCGCGACGGTGACCGCGCCTGCGGTCCTTGGTCCGCTCCCGCCGACGAAGCCCGTGGCGCTGTCGATGACGCAAACCCAGGAGGCCGCTCCGGCGTCAGGGAGCACGAACGGCACGCGCCTCGCGGATCGGTTGATGACGATGCACAAACGCTCCTTCGCGCCGTCGGGCGGCAAGGATGCCATCTCCATCCCGAAAACGTCGGCTTGCGCCCAGTCGTCGTTCCGCATCGGCCCTCCGGACGGCGCGAGCCATTCGACATCGGGGAGCTCGCCTTCGATCGGCGCCTTTCCGGTGAAGAAGGCGTCTTGCCGCAGGATCGCGAATCTCGCCCGCGAGGCGGAGAGCTCGGCGACGAAATTGGCAAGATCGCTATCGGCGCTGGTCCAATCGATCCAGGTGATATCGTTATCCTGGCAATAAGCGTTGTTGTTGCCCTTCTGCGTGTGCCCGAGCTCGTCGCCGGCTGTGAGCATCGGCGTGCCCCGCGACAGGAACAGTGTCGCAAGGAGCGCGCGCAGATCCTGGCGTCGGCGCGCAACTATGGCCGGATCCTCGGTCTTCCCCTCGATGCCGTTGTTCCAGGAATGGTTGTCGTTCGGCCCGTCGCGGTTTTCCTCGCCATTCGCTTCATTGTGCTTGTGCGCATGGGAGACGAGATCGGCGAGGCTGAAGCCGTCATGGCACGCGACGTAGTTCACCGAGGCGGAGGGCCGCCGGAAGCCCGCCTGGAAGATATCCGAGGAGCCGGCGAGCCGCGTTGCGAGCGGCCCGGCCCGGGCGCCTTCGCCCTTCCAGAAGCCGCGTATATCGTCGCGGCATTTGTCGTTCCATTCGAGGAAGGGAGACGCAAACTGCCCGAGGCGATAGCCCTCGAAGCCCGCATCCCAGGGATCGGCGATCAGCGTCAAGCGGCGCAACAGGGGATCCTGGGCGATGGCCGACAAGAGCGGGGCCTCCGGCGAGAAGCCGGCTTGCGAGCGGCCGAGCACGGTCGCGAGGTCGAAGCGGAAGCCGTCAAGGCCCGTGGCCTCGACCCAATGGCGCATGGCGTCGGTCACGAGACGGATAACGGGGGCGCGGTCGCAGGCGAGCGTGTTGCCGCAGGCGGTGTCGTTGACCAGCCGGCCCGGATCATCCGCGAAATGGCGAAAATAGACGGCGTTGTCGAGGCCGCGCAGGCTCAATGTCGGTCCCGCCGCGTCGCTCTCGGCGGTGTGGTTGTAGACCACGTCGAGGATCACCGAGATGCCGGCCTCGTGCAGCTTGGCGATCGTGCGGCGCAGCTCATCCGGGCCGCCCGGCGCGAGGCGCGGATCGGGCGCCATGAACACGATCGGGTTGTAGCCCCAGGCATTGGCGAGGCCGAGTGGGGGCAGATGCCGCTCATCCATCCAGGCAGCGATCGGCATGAGCTCGACATGGGTGATGCCGAGCCTGTGCAGATGCTCGACAACCACCGGCTCCGCCAAGGCCGCGAGGGTGCCGCGCATGGCTGGGGGCACGCCCGGATGGCGGATGCTGAAGGCCTTGACGGCGACCTCATAGATCAAACCTGGCGGGGCCTTTTGCGGGAGGGGGGCTGTCGCCGCGTCGCCTTGCGGCATCACGATCGCAAGCGGCACGAAGGGCGCGGTATCGATATTGGCGCTGCGCGGTGCCGCGAGCTCCGGCAGGTAGCGGAATGGCCGGTCGAGGAGCTTCGCGTAAGGGTCGACCAGCAGCTTTCCCGGATCATAGCGATGGCCCTTTTCCGGCTCGAAGGGGCCGTCGGCCCTCAGGCCGTAGCGCCTCCCCGCCGCAATGCCGGGGACAAAGCCGTGATGAACGTCGCCGCTTCGTTCGGGCAGGGCGAGCCGCGCCGTCTCGCGCCCGCCTTTCTGGTCGAACAAGCAGAGGAAGACCTGCGAGGCGTGGCGCGCGAATACCGCGACATTGATGCCGCCCTCGACGAGCGTGACGCCCAGGGGTTCGGGCGATCCGGCGGTGATGGGGAGAGCGTCGGTCACAGGGGCTGCAAAAGAGAAAACCTCAGCCGTTCATCCCCGCGCTAGCGGGGATCCAGGGAGAATTGGGAGGGCCTGGATCCCCGCCTTCGGGGGATGAGCGGAGGTTCGCGCAAGCGCCCTGAGTACCGCGTAGCGAGGCCGTCACGAGGCGCTTCCCTACTCTTTCGTCCGGCGCGTCACCGGCACCGTCCAGATCTCCTCGGCATATTGCCTGATGGAGCGATCGGAGGTGAACCAGCCGGCATTGGCCGTGTTCAAGACGGCGCTGCGCTGCCACAGCCCGGGCGTGTCGCGCCAAAGCGATGCGACCCGCCGCTGCGCGTGCGAATAAGCCTCGAAGTCGGCCGAGACCATGAACCAATCGTGCTCGTAAAGGCCAGACACCGTCGCGTGATAGCGGCTGCGATCGTCCGGCGAGAAGACGCCGGCCGCGATCGCATCCAGCACCTCCTTCAATTCCGGCGTCTGCTCGATGGTCTGGCGCGCGGGCGGGCCCGATTGGCGCCGCATCCCGACCTCGCTCGCCGTCAAGCCGAAGATGACGATATTCTCCTCGCCGACCTTTTCGCGGATTTCCACATTGGCGCCGTCGAGCGTGCCGATGGTGATCGCCCCGTTCAGGGCGAATTTCATGTTGCCGGTGCCGGAGGCTTCCATGCCGGCGGTCGAGATTTGCTCGGAGAGATCGGCTGCCGGAATGATCGCCTCGGCGAGGGTGACGTTGAAATTCGGGAGAAACACCACCTTGAGCAATCCGCGCGTCGCCGGATCGGAGTTCACGATGCGCGCGACGTCGTTGATCAGCTTGATGATGACCTTTGCCTGAAAATAGTTCGCCGCCGCCTTGCCGGCGAAGATCTTGACGCGTGGCACCCAATCCTTGTGCGGCTGGGTCCGCATGGCGTCGTAGAGTGCCACCGTCTCGAGGATGTTCAGGAGCTGGCGCTTGTACTCGTGGATGCGTTTGACATGCACGTCGAACATGGCATGCGGGTCGACCTTCATGCCGGTCCGGTCCGCGATCACGGCGGCGAGCCGCTCCTTGTTGGCGCGTTTCACCGCGGAAAAACGCTGCCGGAAGGCGGGATCATCCGCGAAATCGGCGAGATCCGAGAGCATCTCGACATCGTCCAGGATGCCGGCGCCGAGCGTCTCCACGAGGAGCGCGGTCAGGCCGGGATTGGCTTCGAAAAGCCAACGGCGGGGAGTGACGCCGTTCGTCTTGTTGACGATGCGATCGGGGAAGACGCGGTGCAGGTTGCGGAACACCGTCCGCTTCATCAACTCGGTGTGCAGCTCGGAAACGCCATTGACCTTGTGGGCTCCGGCAAAGGCCAGGAATCCCATCCGGACATTGCGGCCATTGCGCTCGTCGATAAGCGACAGATCTGAGGGTGGGATTTCCTCGACCCGCCCGGTCTCGTGCGCATCGGCGAGAAGGCGCGCATTGAGCGCGAAGATGATCTGCATATGCCGCGGCAACATGCGTTCCATGAGCGTCACCGGCCAGCTTTCCAAGGCTTCCGGCAACAAGGTGTGATTGGTGTAGGCGATGGTGCGCTGGGTGATCGCCCAGGCGTCTTCCCAGCCGAGATTGTGGACATCGACGAAGAGCCGCATCAGCTCGACCACGGCGAGCGCGGGGTGGGTGTCGTTGAGCTGGATCGCCGCCTTGTCGGGCAAGGTGCGGATGTCGCCGAATTGCTGCACGTGCCGGCGCACCAGATCCTGCAGCGAGGCGGAGGTGAAGAAGAATTCCTGGCGCAGCCGCAATTCCTGGCCCGCGGGCGTGGCGTCCGACGGATAGAGCACCCGCGAGATGCTCTCGGCGCGATTGCGCTCGGCCAGCGCCCCGACATGGTCGCCTCTGTTGAAGGTGTCGAGCTGGATCGGGTCGAGGGCGCGCGCGCGCCACAGCCGCAAGGTGTTCACCTTCTCGCCGCGCCAGCCGATGATCGGGGTGTCGTAGGCCACGGCGATGACGGTCTCGCCCGGCACCCATTTATGGCGCGGCGTCCCGTCCCAGCCCTCGCTGACTGCGACCGTGCCGCCGAAGCCGATCCGGTAATTGGCCTCGCGGCGCTCGAACTCCCAGGGGTTGCGGAAGGAGAGCCAGTCCTCGGGCATCTCGATCTGCCAGCCATCGGCGATGGTCTGGCGGAACAGCCCGAAATCATAGCGGATGCCGTAGCCGAGCGCCGGAATGCCGACCGTCGCCATGCTCTCCATGAAGCAGGCGGCGAGGCGGCCGAGGCCGCCATTGCCCAGCGCCGCATCAGGCTCGATCTCGCAGATCGCATCGAGATCGACCGCGAGTTCCTTGAGGGCCGCTCGCACCGCCTCGGTAAGGCCGAGATTGCTGAGCGCATCCCGGAACAGCCGCCCGATCAGGAATTCCAGCGAAAGATAATAGACGCGCTTGCGGCCGGCTCGATGGCTCTCGCGGGTCGAGGCCATCCAGCTGTCGATGATGCGGTCGCGAATGGCGAGGATGGCGGCGAACAGCCAGTCATGGTTCTGCGCCACGATCGGGTCCTTGCCGATCGAGTAGGCGAGCTTGGCCACGATTTCCTGACGCAGCGTATCGACGTCGTTACGTCGCAGCTTGGGTGCCGGCAAGGACACGCCGGTCCCGTCACTTGCCTGACCGTCGATCGTCGGAGCCGGTTGGGTCGTGGCATTCATGCATCCCTCCTCCGGACGGGCGCCGTGCCCCGAATCAAACTCTAGACTAAACTAGGAGCTTGCGCGCCGGACGTCAGTGGCCGCTCAGCGAGTCGCAGCCTCTTCCGATACAGCTCGCCGACGACGGAAGCAAAACGTCTGCCGGCAAGGCGCGGCGAATCCGTTCCTTGATTTAATGATCTCGCAATGGTTCAAGCCGATCGAGACCCTATATTGCACCGCAACTTCTCCTCATTCGCGGGTTAGCTAGCAAAGCGCTGCTGTCCTCTCGCCATTGGAGTGCGTCTTGGCCACTTCCCAATCCTCGCCGCGCCGTGGATGGCAAATATTCCTGGCGATCGCCGCGATCCTCGCCGGCTCCTATGCGGGCTGGCGGTTCTACGTCCCCAACAAGGGCGCGGATGCGGCGACCGATTCGCGGACGGGCGCGGAACGCCAGGCGGAAGGCCAAGCGCCGATCCCGGTCACGGTCGCCCCGGTGCAAAAGGCCGATTTTCCCGTTTATCTGAACGGGCTCGGCACGGTGCAGCCTTATATCACCGTGACCGTGCGCAGCCGCGTCGACGGCGAGATCATCGAGGTCGCCTTCAAGCAGGGCCAGACGGTGAAGGAGGGCGACACCCTGGTGCGGATCGATCCGCGGCCCTATCAGGCGGCCCTCGATCAGGCCATGGCCAAGAAGGCGCAGGACGAAGCGACCCTCAAGGACGCCCAGCTCAACTTGAAACGCTATGCCGATCTCGCCAAGCAGGATTTCGCCTCCAAGCAGCAGCTCGACACCCAGCAGGCGACCGTCGAGCAGCTGAACGCCCAGATCAAGGGCGACCAGGCGATGATCGACAACGCCCAGACGCAGCTGGGCTACACGGTCATCAAGGCGCCGCTCTCGGGGAAGACCGGCTTTCGCCTCGTCGACAAGGGCAATATCGTGCATGCCTCGGATCAGAACGGCATCGTGACCATCGTGAAGCTGCAACCGATCTCGGTGGTGTTCACCGCGCCCGAGGAAGATGTGGTCGAGATCAACAAGGCGCTCGAGGCCGGCACGGTGCCGGTATCTGCGCTGAGCACCGATGGCTTGAAGACGCTATCGCGAGGCCGGCTCGCCCTGGTCAACAACCAGGTCGATCAGGCGAGCGGCACGATTGGCATGAAGGCGACCTTCGACAATCAAGACAATGTGCTTTGGCCGGGCCTTTCGGTCTCGACCCGCTTGCTGGTCGAGACGCTGAAGCAGGTCGTCCTGATCCCCGAGGCTGCGGTCGAACGCGGGCCGGACGGTCTCTATGCGTTCGTGCTCGGCGAGGGCAACAAGATCGAGGTACGGCCCATCAAGGTCAGCCAAAGCGGCGATGGGCAGGCCGTCGTCGATGAGGGCCTGACGCTCGGCCAGAAAGTCGTGGTCGCCGGGCAATATCGGCTGACTGCGGGCTCCGTGGTGAAGCCGAGCGAAAAGGCCGCCCCGGCCGCGCCGGCCAAAGAGGCCGACGCCGCTCGGGCGACGGTGCCCTGACCATGAATGGCGGCGTCTCCGGGCCGTTCATTCGGCATCCGATCGCGACCTCCCTGTTGATGATCGGCATTCTGTTCGTCGGCATCGTCGCCTATCCGAGCTTGCCCGTAGCGCCCCTACCGCAGGTCGATTTCCCGACCATCCAGGTTTCGGCGAACCTGCCCGGCGCCAGTCCCGACACCATGGCGGCCGCGGTGGCGCAACCGCTCGAGACGCAGTTCGCGCAGATCCCGGGCGTCTCGCAGATGACCTCGACGAGCTCGCTCGGCTCGACCTCGATCACCATCCAGTTCGATCTCGACCGCAATATCGATGCCGCCGCGAACGACGTGCAGTCGGCCATCAACGCGGCCGGGGGACAATTGCCGAAGAACCTGCCGAGCCCGCCCAGCTATCGCAAGGTCAATCCGGCGGATGCCCCGATCCTGTTGCTCGGCGCGACCTCCGATACCTTGCCCTTGACCGAGATCGACGACAGCGTCGAGACCAAGCTCGCCCAGAAGATCAGCCAGATTTCGGGCGTGGCGCAGGTGTCGATCGGCGGCCAGCAGAAACCGGCGATCCGCATCCAGCTCGATCCCGCGAAGCTCGTCGCCAAGGGCCTGTCGCTCGAGGATGTGCGCACGCCGCTCTCGGTCGCGACCGTGGACAATCCCAAGGGGACGATCGACGGCGGGCTACGCTCCTTCACCATCTACACCAATGACCAGATCACCCAGTCCAAGGATTGGAACGACATCATCGTCGCCTATCGCGGCGGCGCCGCCTTGCGGGTGCGCGATATCGGCCAGGCCGTCACCGGACCTCAAGATACCAAGCAGGCCGCCTGGGCCGACGGCAAGCGCGGCATCTTCCTCGTCATTTTCAAGCAGCCCGGCGCCAACGTCATCGAGACCGTCGACCGGGTTATGGCCGAGCTGCCCACCCTCAAGGCGTCGATGCCGCCGGCGATCAGCATCTTCACCTTGAGTGATCGCACCCAGACGATCCGTGCCGCCGTTCACGACGTGCAGTTCACGCTGCTGCTCACCATCGCGCTCGTGGTCATGGTGATCTTCATCTTCCTGCGCAGCCTGTGGGCGACCATCATCCCCAGCGTCACCGTGCCCCTGGCGCTGCTCGGCGCGTGCGCCTTGATGTGGTTTGCGGGCTACAGCCTCGACAACCTGTCGCTCATGGCGCTCACCATCTCGGTCGGCTTCGTGGTCGATGACGCGATCGTGATGCTCGAGAACATCACGCGCCATATCGAGGAGGGGGCCAAGCCCCTCGAGGCGGCGTTGAAGGGCGCAAGCGAGATCGGCTTCACCATCATCTCGATCAGCCTGTCGCTGGTCGCGGTGCTGATCCCCCTCCTCCTGATGGGCGGCATCATCGGGCGCCTGTTCCGGGAATTCGCCGTGACGCTGTCGATGACCATCCTGGTATCGGCCGTCGTGTCGCTGACCTTGACGCCGATGATGGCCTCGCGCTTCCTCAAGGGAGCCAAGGAAGCGCATCACGGACGCATCTACGAGGTGAGCGAGCGCGGCTTCGAGGCGCTGCTCGGGGCTTATGAGCGCGGCCTCGATGTCGTGCTGAGATTCCGCTTCGCGACGCTGTGCGTGTTCTTCGCCACCCTGGCGCTCTCGGTCTATCTCTACGCGGTCATCCCGAAGGGCTTCTTTCCCCAGCAGGATACCGGGCTGATCACGGGCATCTCGGAAGCGGCCCAGGACGTCTCCTTCGCCGATATGATGCATCATCAGGAAGCGCTGGGCGAGGTGGTCCTGAAGGATCCGGCCGTCGATCACGTGGCGATGAACATCGGGGGAGGCGGCAACGCCCTCAACAATGGGCGGATGTTCATCACGCTCAAGCCGCGCGACATGCGCACCGCGAGCGCCGAAGAGGTCATCGCGCGGCTGCGGCGCCAGCTCGACAAGGTCGAGGGCGCCAAGCTGTTCCTGCAGGCCGCCCAGGACGTGCGCGTCGGCGGGCGTCCGTCGCGCACGCAGTTCCAATACACGATGCAGGACCCGGACCTCGACGAGCTGAACATCTGGGCGCCGAAGATGCTCGCCAGGCTGCAGACGCTTGCCGAATTGCGCGACGTCGCCTCCGACCAGCAGACCCAAGGGACGACGCTGACCCTGACGATCGACCGCGACCAGGCCTCGCGCTACGGGCTGACGGCGCAGATGATCGACGATACGCTCTACGACGCCTTCGGGCAGCGGCAGATCGCCCAGTATTTCACGCAGCTCTCGAGCTACGAGGTGATCCTGGAGGTGCTGCCGGCCCTGCAGGGTGATCCGGCGACGCTCGACAAGATCTTCCTGCGCTCGCCTTCGACGGGCGGGGAGGTGCCGCTCTCAGCCTTCGCCAAATGGACGACGGATCTCGTCAGGCCCCTGTCGATCAGCCATCAGAGCCAGTTCCCGTCGGTCACCGTCAGCTTCAACTTGGCGCCGGGCATGTCGCTCGGCCAGGCGACGGACGCGATCAGCCACGCCACCACCGAGCTCAACCTGCCCGCCACCATCGGCACGTCCTTCCAGGGCAATGCCCAGGCCTTCCAGGATTCGCTCTCGAGCGTGCCGTTGCTGATCCTCGCGGCTCTCGTGGTGGTGTATCTGATCCTCGGCATTCTCTATGAGAGCTATATCCACCCGCTCACCATCCTCTCGACCCTGCCCTCCGCGGGGGTCGGCGCCTTGGCGATGTTGATGCTCTTCCATTTCGATTTCAGCTTGATCGCGCTGATCGGCGTCATCTTGCTCATCGGCATCGTCAAGAAGAACGGCAT
>JBIOEK010000019.1:0-17679 GCA_044445925.1 Hyphomicrobiales bacterium | reverse complement strand
GATCCGGATAAGCGCGTGCTGGTGCTCGAAGCCGGCGGCCGCGACAATTGGATCTGGTTTCACATTCCGGTCGGCTATCTGTTCGCCATCGGCAATCCGCGCGCCGACTGGCTGTTCAGCACGCAGGAGGAGCCGGGCCTCAACGGCCGCAAGCTCGCCTATCCGCGCGGCAAGGTGATCGGCGGATGCTCGTCGATCAACGCCATGATCTATATGCGCGGCCAGGCGGCGGATTACGACGGCTGGCGCCAGCTCGGCCTCGAAGGCTGGAGCTGGCGCGACGTGCTTCCCTTCTTCCTCGAGCATGAGGATCATATCGCCCCGCCCAACGCCGCCCATCGCGGCGGCGGGGAATGGCGGGTCGAATATCCGCGGGTGCGCTGGGACATCCTTGATGCGGTGCGCGACGCCTGCGAGGCGGCGGGCATCGCGAAGATCGAGGATTTCAACACCGGCGACAATGAAGGCTCCTCCTATTTCCAGGTCAACCAGAAGCGCGGGCGGCGCTGGAGCGCGGCGCGCGGCTTCCTCAAGCCTGTCCTGAACCGGCCCAATCTGCGGCTCGAGACAGGCGCGCATGTCGAGCGCGTCATCGTCGAGGCCGGGCGGGCGACGGGCGCCGTGTTCTCGCGGGCGGGCTTGCGCCATCGGGCGAGCGCCAAGGGCGAAGTCGTGCTGTCGGCGGGCGCCGTCATCTCCCCCAAATTGCTCGAGCTCTCGGGCATCGGCTCGGGCGCGAGGCTGAGCGAGCTCGGCATTCCCGTCATCCAGGATCTGCCGGGCGTCGGCGAGAACCTGCAGGACCATCTGCAATTGCGCCCGGTCTACAAGGTGACGGGCGTGCGCACCTTGAACGGCGATTATGCCAAGCTGTGGCGTCGCGCCGCCATGGGGCTCGAATACGCCTTCTGGCGCAAGGGGCCCCTGACCATGGCGCCCTCGCAGGTCGGCGCCTTCGCCCGCTCCTCGCCGGACTACGCCACCGCCAATCTCGAATTCCATTTTCAGCCGCTCTCGCTCGACAAATGGGGCGACGGGCTGCACCCCTTCGAGGCCTTCACGGCGAGCGTCGCCAATCTGCGGCCGACGAGCCGCGGCAGCGTGCATGCGGCGAGCCCCGATCCCGCCGCAAAGCCCGGCATCCGTCCGAGCTATCTGTCGACCGTGGAGGATCGCCAGGTTGCCGTCGATGCGCTCAGGCTCACCCGCCGCATCGTGGCGCAAAAGCCGCTCGCGCCCTTCCGGCCGGAAGAGCACACACCGGGCGCCGCGCTCACGAGTGATGCGGAGCTCGTGCGCGCCGCGGGCGATCTCGGCACGACCATCTTCCAGCCCGTCGGCACCGCCGCCATGGGGCCGGACCATGACCGCAACGCAGTGCTCGACCAGAGGCTCAAGGTGCGCGGCGTCGCGGGGCTGCGCGTGATCGACGCCTCCGCCATGCCGAGGATCACCTCGGGCAACACCAACTCGCCGACCATCATGATCGCCGAGAAGGGGGCGGCCATGATGCTGGAGGATGCGAAGGGGCCAAATTGATCGCCGAGAAGGAGGCGAATCGCCCTTTGGCGCCGAGGCTGTTCGATGACAGCCCGGCGCCAAAGACAGGCATTTGCCGGCTCAGCTTCGACCCCTTTCGCGACCCCCTTGCTCCGCGCGCCCCGCTGCGAGCGCTGGCGCATCGCTCGAATCGAGGCGATCGAAGAGTAACTCAAGCTCGATCATCACCTGCGTGCGGTTCATGCAGTCGGAAGCGACGGCCGGAGGTACTTTTCGTACGCCGTCACCTCTTCGGCGGTGATGCGGCTCAAACATGCCTTGTGTCGTTGCAAGGCCATTTCCGGACTCCCCTATTGAGGCGGATGGAGTGTAACGATCGGTCGGAGACGCCCGCTACGACGTCATGGCGGACCTGGATGCACGACTGACGCCGTGCTTTCGCCAATCGGGATTGACGATGTTACGAAGCCTGCCTTTTTCGAAGAATTCGACGATGATCTCGGCGGCGAAAGTGCGCATGTCGACGTAGCTGGCTTCGGAATAGAAGGCCGCGTGAGGCGTCACGGCGAAGCGGCCGGCAAGCCAGGGCTCGTTGCGCCGCCAGGCCTCGATCAGGGACGGCGCCGGAACCGGCGGCTCCTTCGGCAGGACGTCGAGCGCCGCGGCGGCGAGGTGATTGCTGCGCAGCGCGTTCTCCACGGCATCCAAGTCGACCAGGCCGCCGCGGGCGATATTGATGAGGATGCCGCCCGGCTTCATCTGACGCAGCCGGTCGGCGTTGATTATGTTGCGGGTCTCATCAGACAGCGGGACGTGCAAGCTCACGATGTCGGCGCGGGAGAGCAGCATCTCGAGCGAGTTCACGCGCTCAAGGCCAAGTCCGAGATCATGTCCATCGGGCAGATAGGGGTCAAAGTAGATGACCTTCATGTCGAAACCGCTCGCGCGTCGGGCGATCGCGGTGCCGATCCGGCCCATGCCGACCGCGCCGAAGGTCGATCCTCGGATGCGTCGGACGACGGGAACAGCGCCGCCGCCGAACCCCTTCTGCAAATCGGCGCGCAGCCGGTCCTGATAGGTACCAAGGCCGCGCACGAGGTAGAGCAGCAAGGCCAATGCATGGTCCGCCACCTCGGTCGTCCCGTAGTTCGGCACATTCGATACCGGGATGCCGCGCGCGGCGCAGGCTGCTGTATCGACACTGTCGAAGCCGACGCCCGCGCGCACGATAATGCGGCAGCGATCGAGCAGATTGGCGACCGCGGCCGTGATGTGCATCCGGTGCCAGAGGAGCACCGCGTCGCATCCCCGCCAGGAGGCTTCCGGGATCGCGGAGGGATCCGATTCGTCGAAGACCTCGTAGACGAAACGGTCACCCGTAACGCTCCGCTCGATGTCGAGATCGCGCGGATGAACATCGGGAACCAGGATCTTGAAGGGCGGCATCCGGTCTCTCTCGGGCTACAGGATTTCTTGCAGGAAGGGGAGCGGGCGTGGGCCCCGCGGGGCGTGAAAGAGGTCGCGCGGCGCGTCGACGATGATGCCGCGATCGGCGAAGGAGATCTCTCGAAAACCCACGGGAGTCAGTCGCTGCGCCCGATGATCAGCGCGTCGAGCACGCGGACGCCTTGCCCCTTCGCCTGGATGGCGACCGGGTTGAGCTCGAGCACAGCGAGTGCGTCCGCATAGGCTTGCGCAATGGCGCCGATGCGGAGAACGGCTTCGACGAACGCCTCGAGATCGGCCTCTGCGCCGCCGCGATAGCCGGCAATGAGCACCGCAAGCCGCGTTCTCCCGACGAGCTCTCGCGCACCGGCGGCGTCGATCGGAAGAACCGCAACGGCACTGTCACGGAGAAGCTCGACGAGCAGGCCACCGCTCCCGACAAGCAATGTCGGCCCGAAGGTTTCGTGCATGGCAACGCCGATCAGGGCCTCGATGCCGCCGCTGACCAATTCCTGGACTACGACGCCATCCAATCTCGCCGTTGGGGCGTTCCGCGCGACCTCGAACATGATGGCATCGTAGGCGATCGCCGCGGCATCGGCATCGGCGATGCCGAGACGCACGCCGCCAGCGTCGGTCTTGTGCGCGATATCGGGCGATTCGATCTTCATGACGACCGGGAAGCCGATCCGGCAGGCCGCTGCGACCGCGGCCTCTCGGGTTCGAGCCGGCAGCTCACGCGGCACAGCGAGGCCGTGATCGGCAAGGAACAGCTTAGCCTCGCGTTCCGTAAGCATTTTGCCGCCGGCGAGCCGAGCCCGCCATCGAGGTTGCGCCGCGAGGCGAGAAGGCCCTGGCAGCACAAAAGTCGGCCTCGGCGGGTCGACGAAAGCGCTGATGGCCTTGAGCGCCGCCCGCGTGCCGCGCAGCACCGGCACGCCGGCGGTTTCGAGCGCTCGGCCGATCTGCCCATGCAGCCCCGCCGCGAGATTGCTGACGACCAGGGTCGGAGTCTCGGCCCTGGCGCGGTGAGCGGCAATGGCATCCGCGATGCCGCCATACTCCTCGGCTCCCTGCTGGTCGAGGCCCATGGGCACGTCCTGGACCGCGGCTACGACCCCGACACCAGGATCGGCGGCAAGGGCCGCCAACGCATCCCGATATGCGTCGGGCCGCGCGAAGGCCACACTCGTGACATCGAGCGGATTCTGCGGGCTCGCATAGGCGGGCAGCAGCTCGCGCAATGCGGCGAGCGTCGTGGGCGCGAGCTCGCAAAGATCTATCCCGGACTGCTCGGCGAGGTCGCTGATATGCGCCATGCCTCCGCCGCTGACGCCAATCAGCGCGACTCCCTTCCGGCGCGGCTCTCTCCGCTCGCGCGACAGCAAAGCAGCAGTCTCGATGAGCTGGTCCAGGTCATCCACCATGATTACGCCGCAGCGGCGGAAGAACTCGAGGAAAGCCTCGTCCGAGCCGATGAGGGATCCCGTATGCGCCGCGCTCGCCGCGGCGCCTCGCCGCGAGCGTCCGACGCGCAGCACGATGACGGGCTTTCGAGCCGCGTGCATCGCTTCCATCGCTCTGGAAAACGCGGTCGGATCGCCGATCTTCTCCATGACGACGCCGACGACCTCGGTGCGCTCATCGCTCGCGAAGAAGGCCAGATATTCGGCAGTATCCGTCACGGCAGCGTTGCCGGCCGAGACCAGAACGCTGAGACCGAGGCGCCCGCTATGGGCCAGCGCGATGGCGAGAGCACCGGAATGGGAAACGATCGCGACATTGCCTGCGGCGATCCGCGTTAGCCGTGACGAATAGAGCGCGAGGCCCGTATGGACATCGTAGAGGCCGAGGCAGTTGGGGCCGCACACGGCCATGCCGTGATCACGCGCGGTCCGCGCCAGCGCGGACTGCAGGGTGCGCCCCGACGCTCCGACCTCGGCGAAGCCGGAGGCGAGGATGACGGCGGCCTTGACGCCGAGATTGCCGGCCTCCTCGAGAACATCCTGAACTCGCCCGGCAGCGACGCCGATCAGCACCGCGTCGGGCATGTGCGGCAGGTCAGCGAGGCGCTTGGCGGCCGGAAGACCGAATACGAGCGACGCCGTGGGGTGAACCGGATAGATCGGGCCGCGAAAGCCGCGATCGATCAGATTGCGCATCACGAAGCTCGTCGAAGCGTCCGGCCTTTCGGAGGCTCCGATCACCGCCACCGAACGCGCCTGCATCAGCCTCGCCATCGCTTCGTCTTGTTGCGCGTTCACGGAGAGGCGTCCCGCTTCTATCGCGCCCTAATCCAGTCCCTTGAACGGCGCCTCGCGCATGGCGAGATACTCCTTCAGCGGCATCTTGCTGAATTTCGCCATCCATTCCCGCCCCTTCTTGGTGGTGTGGAGCGCCGCCATGGCCTCGACATTGTAGTTGAATGACGACAGCAGGCCGGCCAACATTTGCTGTTGGTTCAGCGACGCCTTGGCATATTTGATGGCCGGGACCGGCATGCGGGCGAGCTTGCGGGCGAGCTTCTTCGTCTCCTCCATCAAACTCGCCGCGGGGACCACCTTGTTGACGAGATGCATGCGAAGGGCTTCTTCGGCGCCGATGATGTCACCCGTATACATCAGCCAACGGACATCGCGGGTCGCGAGCAGCCAGGGCATCATCAATGTGGGCGGGCCCGAATTATGGCGTACTTCCGGCTCGCCGAACTTCGCGGTGTCGGCCGCGATGGCGAAATCGCAGCACATCATGAGTTCGAGCGCACCGGCGAGCGCGTAGCCGTTGACGGCGGCGACGATCGGAATGGGTGCCCGCCACAGCTCGAGCCAGGCCTCGGCGTTCTCCGACATGTCCGCCTGCCAGAATTCGACATCGACATCGAAATCCGCCGCTCCGAGATCATAGCCCGAGGAGAAGGCGCGGCCGGCGCCGGTGATAACGAGAGCGTTGATACCGGGATCGGCAATGCTTGCCCGCAACGCCGCGACGATCTCTCGGATCACGGTCTTGTTGATCGAGTTCAGCCTCTCCGGACGGTTCAAGGTCAGGACCGCGAAGCTGTCATGC
Organism: Hyphomicrobiales bacterium; assembly: GCA_044445925.1. GTDB lineage: Bacteria > Pseudomonadota > Alphaproteobacteria > Rhizobiales > Beijerinckiaceae > GAS188. Next base: position 11,667 of record JBIOEK010000019.1, on the reverse strand, counting down.
TCATCCTTCTCGAAAAGGATCGTCTGATAGGTCATCTGGCGGCCTCCATAGAGCGCACTTTTGTCGTGAGCCTCGCGAAGGCCACCGCGATCTTCGCCGCCAGCGCCGCATTGTTGCGGATGAGCGCGATGTTGGATTTCAGGCTGGCGCCCGCGGTCACCTTGTTGATGTGCGACAACAGGAAGGGCGTCAGCGCCTTGCCGCCTATGCCGCATCGCTCTGCCTCGGCGACGGCAGCTGCGATCACCAGATCCAGCTCCTGTCGCGGCAAGGCGTCCTTCGCAGGTATCGGATTGGCAATCAGAAGGCCGGTCCCGGAGCCCAGCCGGCGATGCATCAGGATCGCTTCGGCGATCTCGGCCGGAGTGTCGAGCCGTTGCTCGACGCGCTCGCCGCTCTCCCTCGAATAGAATGCCGGGAATTCGTGTGTGCCATAGGCGATCACCGGCACCCGCTGCGTCTCAAGATATTCCAGCGTCTTGGGGATGTCGAGGATCGACTTGACGCCCGCGCAGACGACCGCGACCCCGGTGCGGCCGAGCTCGGTCAGATCCGCCGAGATATCAAAGCTCGTCTCCGCACCGCGATGCACGCCGCCGACGCCTCCCGTCGCGAACACATTTATGCCGGCAAGTTCGGCGATGCGCATGGTTGCCGAGACGGTGGTTCCTGCCGAAAGTTTGCTCAACATCACGGTCGCGAGATCGCGCCCCGAGGCCTTGACGACATTCGAGCCGTCTCCGAGCCGTTCCAGCATCGCCCTGTCGAGACCGACGCGCAAAACCCCATCGATCACCCCGATCGTGGCTGGAACCGCACCATGCACTCGGACCTCGGCCTCGACGCCGAGCGCCGTCACGAGATTTTCCGGGTAAGGCATGCCGTGGGAGATGATCGTGGATTCGAGAGCTACGACCGCTCGCCCTGCATCGACGGCCTCAGCGATCTCTTCGGAGAGGTGCGGCCTGCAGAAATCGCTATGCCTCATGATGTGGCTCCGCCGAATGCCGGAATGCGCGCCATGGAGGCAGCGATGAAGCGCGGCGACAATTCCGGATGGACGCTGGCATCGTTCTCGGTGGTAACGGCGGCGAGGAGAGCGCCGACCCGGACGGCCTCACCGAGCGGCTCTCCCGCCATCAGGCGATAGAGGGTTCCGGCGATCATCGCGTCGCCTGCGCCGGTAACGTCAACGGGATGGGCAGGAATCGAAGCGCATGGCTGCACATTTCCATCGGCGGTCGCGACAACCGCGCCGCTCGAGCCGAGCGTCAAGACCACCTCCCGCGCGCCGTGAGCCCGCAGCGCACGCGCAGCCTCGGTTGGGGTCAACGTCCCATCCTCGAGATAGGCAGCTGCCTCGTCCTTGTTCAAGAACAACAGATCGATGCCGGCGAGATTTTGCGGCAGGCGGCGTACCTTGGGCGTCGACACGCCGTCCAAAGCCAGTCTGAAGCGGGCACCGTGCCTGCGGGACACAAGATGAGCGACAACCTCCCTTGGTAAGTTGCAGTCGACCAGTACCCAGGACGCGGAGGCCAAGTGCGGCCAAGCCCTCTCGATATGCGCCGTAGTGAGAAGTCCGAAAATGTCCATGTCGGCGAGGCCGATCACGAGCCCCCGGTCCGGCCCTATCACTGCGACATATTCGGCTGTCGGCTTCTCGCGCGTTGTCACCACCCGGGACGCGTCGACGCCCAGATCATGCAGATGGCGTAGAACCGCGTTGCCGGCATCGTCGTCCCCGAGAATGGAGACAAGGCTGACATCGACGCCGAGCCTTGCGAGATTCTCCGCAACGTTGCGGGCGACGCCTCCATAGGAGCGGTGTCCCTCGACTGGGTTGGAAGTCTCGGGGATCAGAGGACGCGCCGAGTAATATTTGCGATCGACGGTGGCACCGCCGATGCACACGATGCGCTCGTTCTTGGGTAGTACATAGCCGCGACCCAAGACATACCCCTTCTGCACGAGCTGGACGATATGGGCTGCCACGGTGGAGCGCGCGAGGCCGAGCGCGGCGGCGATCTCCTGTTGACCGGCGAACGGATTGGCCGTGATGGCATCAAGCACGGCCTGTTCTTGTTGCCCGAGTTCCTCGGCAGCCACCCAAATTACTCCACCGATGCGACGATCCGATCTCAAAACTAACAACAGACTACGCTAACAACAACAGTTGACAAGCTTCCTCGCTTTTGGTTCACTCCTGCGATGAAGTCAAGGGGGCGCAAGGAGATGCGAAGTGAGTTCGCCGCAGCGTTCGACGGCCGCCAGCTCCGAGGGCTCAATCCCGGTGATCGATATCGGGCCCTATCTTCGGCAGGAGGCAGGTGAGCAAGGCGTTATCGCCGCCGTCGAGACAGCCTGCCGCCGTACGGGCTTCTTTCTTGTCACCGGCCATGGCGTAGCTCCTGAAGTGACGTTGCGGCTTTATCGGCTGGCTCGCGATTTCTTCGATTGTCCCGAAGATTATAAGCGGGCCCATGGCCGTGGGACCGGTGTCATGGGGGGCATGGCCTTCTCGCCGCTGGCCGGCGAGGCGCTCAGTGCCACGCTAGGCATCAAGACGCCCGGTGACTACAAGGAGAGCCTGAACTACGGGCCCCGCCTCCCGGGCGACGCTTGGCCAGACCGGCCGGCCGGATTGCGCCAGGCTTTCGCGGATTACTTTGCGGAGATGGAAAAGCTCGCTTTGGCACTGCGCAAGATCTTCTGCCGGGCGATCGGCCTGCCGGACGACTATTTCGAGCCGTCCTTCATCGATCACCTCTCGGCACTGCGCGTGATCAACTATCCCGAGCAGAATGCCGATCCGCTACCCGGTCAACTGCGCGCCGGCGTGCATACCGACTATGGCTTCATGACCATCTTGCGCTCGGAAGCATCGCCCGGCGGGCTGCAAGTGCAGTCGCGCGATGGAAGATGGATCGATGCCCCCTCGATCGAAGGGGCATATGTGGTCAATATCGGCGACGCCTTCATGCGCTGGACGAATGACAGCTGGCTGTCGACCCCACATCGCGTGGCCAACCCGCCTCGCGACCGCAACGTGAGTTCGCGTCGGCAATCGATCCCTTTCTTCCTCAATCCCAGCAAGAGCACACGGATCACCTGCCTGCCCCAGTTCTGCGACGGTGCCAATCCGGCCAAATACGAGCCGATCAGCTATGGCGACTACATCGCGTTGAAGACACGCCAGGCTTTCGGACACTAAGGTTATGTGCCGCCGAACCACCGACGGGCCTCGCGCGATCAATGCGAGCCTATGATGCTACGCTCGAATGCCCCAGCCGTAGCACGCGGCAGATCTACTCTCGCCGAAGACGGAGGTAACCGTGACGGTCAAGCTAAATAGACGGCAGGCTTTGGCGGCAATGGCCGCACTTACCGGGGGCGGGCTGGCGGCCGGTCCGGTTCTCGCCCAAGCGAAGACATTGATCGTGCCGACGCTCGGTGGCGTTTGGGAACAGTTCTGGCGCAAGACCGTCGCGCCGACCTTCAAGGCCGCCTCCGGAGCGGACGTGACGCTCGATGTCGGAAATGGCCGTGTCTGGGGCACCAATCTGAGGGCTGCAGGGGTCGCCTCGCCTCCCTACTCGATCGTGATGACCAACGAAGTCTTCGCTTCCGGGCTGCGCAAGGAGGGCTTCTTCGAGAAGCTCGACCTTGCCAAGCTGTCGAACTACGCCGACCTCTATCCCCTGGCGAGGTCGACGGGTGGTTGGGGCGCCATTGCCGTCGTTTCTCCGATCGGCATCGGTTATCGCACCGACCTCGTCAAAACCCCGCCGAAGGCCTGGAAGGATCTGTGGAACAATCCCGAGTTCAAGGGAAAGATCGGGCTCTACAATTTTGCCAACAGCGCCGGCAAGATGGAGCTTCTCCTCGCCTCCAGGATCTACGGTAAGGATCAATATGACGTGGATGCAGGCTTTGCTGCCCTCGGCAAGCTAGGCCGTGTCATTCAGGTCGACTTCAATCTCTCAACCGCGCTGTCGGCGGGTGAGATCGTGGTGGCGCCCTTCGATTTCGGCGAGATCTCGCGCCTGCGGCTACAGGGACTCCCGGTCGACTGCATAGTCCCCGAGGAGGGCATGCTGATGTTCGACCAGACGATAAACATCCTTGCCCATGGTCCCGAGAAGGATCTCGCCTATCAATATGCGAATTTCCTGCTCTCTCCGGAAATCCAAGCCAAGATGATGGCTGAATTCTTCATTTCCCCGACCAATCAGAAGGTCGTCGTGCCTGACGATATGAAGCGCAACGTGCCCATCTTCGGGCCCGAAATGGCGAAGATCCTCACCTGGGACTGGGAATTCGTGAACAAGAACCAGGGCGATTTCGCCGAGCGCTGGGCGAAAACGGTCATCTGAGCGATGCTATCTGAGGCGCAGATCGGCGCCGTGATCCTGCCAATGGATCACCGCCGCGGGTGGAACTCGCGATCTCTTCGATGCCGGCGCGCCGGCATCCGCGCACGCGCACGCGCATTTCAGGCGCGCGAGCGCGCATGACCGAGCTTAGCATCCGTTCACTGACCAAGTCCTTCGGCGGCGTGCGCGCCGTCGACTCCGTCTCGCTCACGATCGGCAATGGCGAATTCGTATCCCTGCTCGGGCCCTCGGGCTGCGGAAAGACGACGACGCTGAAGATGATCGCCGGCTTCGAGCGTGCCGATACGGGCTCCATCGCCTTCGACGGCCGTGACGTCGGTGACTTGCCCGCCGAAAGGCGTGACATCGGCATGGTGTTCCAGAATTACGCGCTCTTCCCGCATATGACGGTCGCGCAGAATCTCGCCTTCGGGCTCGAGATGCGTAAGCTGCCGAAGAATGAGGTCCGCTCGCGCACCGCCAAGGTGCTCGACATGGTGCAGCTCGGGAGCTTGCCGGAGCGCTATCCAGGCCAGCTCTCCGGCGGCCAGCAGCAACGCGTGGCGCTCGCCCGCGCGCTGGTGATCGAGCCGCGCATTCTTCTCCTCGACGAACCGCTCGCCAATCTCGACGCGAAGCTCAGGGAAGAGATGCGCATCTTCATTCGCGAGTTGCAGCGCCGGGTCGGCATCACGACGGTCTACGTGACGCATGACCAGGCAGAGGCCATGGCGATCTCGGACCGAGTGGTCGTAATGTTCGGCGGGCGGATCGCCCAAACCGGATCGCCGGCCGATATCTATGACCGCCCGAGGAGCCGCGAGGTGGCGGGCTTCGTGGGCCGTGTGAACCTGATCGAGGGCAAGATCTCCGCCGTCGAGGCGCGCAGTTGCTTGTTCCAAACCGGCTTCGGCGAGATCCGCATCGCCTGCCCCGAAGGTGCAGCCCCTGGCGTCGTGCTGACTGTCGCGCTGAGGCCCGAGGCGATTACGCTCACGCCGGCCGGGACGCCGAGGCCGGGCTGGGCCGGCCGGGTGCGGGCCGCTTATTATTCGGGCAATACCATCGACTACCGGGTCGAACTCAGGGATGGCACAGTGCTCAATGTGCAGGCCTTCCCGGCGCAACGCTTCGCGCCCGGCGACGAGGTCACGGTCCAGGCCTCGGGCGAGAGCTTTTGGGCCCTTGCGGAGGCCGCGTGACCGTGCGACGCAGGCAGCCCCTCGCCCCGCTCGCGCTGATCGCGCCGGCTCTCGTCGTGCTCGTGGTTTTCCTCGCCGTCCCCTACCTCAACATCATCCTGATGAGCTTCCGGCCGCCCGGGGATGCGACGCCTTATGCTCCGGGCTGGACGATCGCTAACTACCGCAGGTTCTTCTCGGATTCCTTCTATCTTTGGCAGATCGGAAACACGCTTTGGATCGGCGCCGTCACCACGATCGCCTGCCTTGTCGCCGGCTTCCCGATCGCCTGGCAACTCGTGCGCGGTACAAGCCGCCTGCGGGGCCTCTACTACGGTATCGTGCTCGCTCCTCTGCTCGTCGGCATCGTCATTCGCAGCTATGGCTGGACTATCCTGCTCGGCAATAACGGCGTCATCAACCGCGCGCTGATCGGCTCCGGCCTCACCGACGGGCCGCTGCCGCTCATGTACAATGCGCTCGGCATTGTGATCGCGCTTACCCATGTGCTGCTGCCTTTCATGATCCTGCCGATCGCGAGCGCCATCCAGGGCATCGACCCTTCGCTCGAATTCGCTGCGCGTTCGCTCGGCGCCTCGCCCGGGAGGGCCTTTCGCCGCATTGTCCTTCCGCTGGCGCTGCCTGGGATCCAGGCCGGCTGCATGCTGGTTTTCGTGCTGGCGATCAGCGCATATGTGACGCCGGCCCTCATCGGGGGATTGCGAGTGAAGACCATGGCGGTGACGGTGGTCGACGCGCTGATCGATACCTTCCAATGGCCGTTCGGGTCGGCGCTCGCCTTGATGTTGTCGGCGGCCGGTGCTCTTTGCGTGGTCGCCTTCGCGAGGCTGACGCGTATGAAATGGAAGGTTTGAGCAATGCTGTCGCGGCTGCTCGGCGGCTATTGCCTGCTGATCTACCTCTTCCTCCTGGCTCCGATCTTCGTGGTCGTCGCGGCTTCGTTCAACGCTGGGGCCTTCCTCACCTTCCCGCCACAGGGCTTGTCGCTGCGCTGGTACGTGACCTTCTTCGAAAATGAGGTGTTCATGCGGGCGATCGGCACATCGCTTTGGGTAGCGCTCGTCGCCACCGTCATTTCGGGAGCGATCGGGACGGCTGCCGCGATCTACGCGGTGCGATTCGCCGGGCGCCTCAAGGAGGCCGTGCGCCTTGCCATGCTCGCGCCCTTGCTCCTGCCCGAGGTGCTGACGGCGATCGCGTTGCTGTTCTTCGCGTATGCGATCGGGATCGGCACGAGGACCTTCGTTGGCATGATCGCCGGCCATGTGCTGATCACGCTGCCCTTCGTCTTCATTAACGTCTCGGCAGCGCTCGAGAGCTTCGATCCAGTTTGGGATCTCGCCGCGCGCAGCCTCGGCGCGGGTCGCCTCACGCGCTTTCGCCGCATCATGCTGCCGCTCATCAAGTCCGGCGTGATCGCCGGTTGTCTGTTTGCCTTCATCGTCTCCTTCGACACCTTCACCATCTCGTTCATGCTCAAGGGCGTCGGCATGTCGACGCTACCGATCCAGCTCTTTGACTATCTGCGCACCAATTTTACTCCAGAGGCAGCGGCGGTCTCCTCGATCAGCGTGGCGCTGACCGTCGCCGTGGTCCTGGTGACAGAAAAGGTCTTGGGATTGAAGATCCACCGGTTCTGATGGGAGAGATCGGCTGGCGCGGTCTTGCGTGCTCGCCGAGCCGATCATCTCTCAACGCTCCGCAACCTCGCCCCCCGGGCGCTGGAGGCCATGATGGACGTACTGGCAGACGCCGGGCATAGCTCCTCGCTCGGTAACCGCGATCTCGGTTCTGCCCGTCTCGACGACCGCTACACCCTAGATCGGGGCCGTGTGCTGCTCTCCGGCATACAGGCCTTGGTGCGGCTGACATTGGTGCAACGCCGGCGCGACCTCGCCGCCGGGCTCAACACCGCGGGCTTCGTCTCCGGCTATCGCGGCTCGCCTCTCGCCGGCCTCGACCGGGAATTCCTACGGGCCAAAGGCCATCTCGACACGCATCACGTTGTATTCCGGCCGGGCCTCAATGAAGATCTGGCCGCGACCGCCGTCTGGGGCTCGCAGCAACTCGCGCTATTCTCGGGCGCCCGCTACGACGGGGTCTTCTCCATGTGGTATGGAAAGGGTCCGGGCGTCGATCGCAGCATGGATGCGATCCGCCACGCGCATGCGGCGGGCACCGCCGGCCTCGGCGGAACTCTCCTCCTGGTCGGGGACGATCACGCTGCCGTCTCATCGACATTGCCGCACCAGAGCGAGCACAACTTGATCTCGGCGATGGTGCCGATAATCAGTCCCGGAGGGGTTGGCGAGTTCCTCGACTATGGTCTCCTCGGCTTCGCAATGAGTCGCTATTGCGGAGGCTGGGTCGGTTTCAAATGCCAGACCGACATCGTCGAGTGCACCGGAAGCGTCGATGTCGACGACCATCGTCTCACGATCCTCACGCCGGATCTCGATCTGCCTCGAGACGGTCTTGGCCCGCGCTGGCCCGACAGCTCGCACGCCATGGAACACCGCCTCGAGCTGAAACTCGGCGCCGTGAAGGCTTTCGCGCGGGCAAATCGTTTCGACCGGACCGTCATGGGCAGCAAGCTCGCCCGTATCGGCATCGTGGCTTCCGGCAAAGCCTGGCTCGATGTCGTGGGCGCACTCGGCTTGCTCGGCATCGATGCCGCTCGCGCCGAGTCACTCGGCCTGCGCCTCTACAAGATCGGCCTCGTCTGGCCGCTCGAGCCCGTCGGCATTACGGAATTCGCAGCGGGCCTCGAGACGCTGCTGGTGGTCGAGGAGAAGCGCCCCGTCATCGAGGATCAGATCAAGTCTCTTCTGTTCAATGTTCCTGCTGGACAGCGCCCGCGGATTGTCGGCAAGGATGATGAGGCCGGGCGGCCTCTCCTGCCAAGCTGTGGGGAGATCGATCCGCGCATGGTGGCTCGCGCCATCCTCGGCCTCCTCCAGCCGCACGATGCGGATCTCTCAGCGCGTCTCGGGGCGATAGATGCACTCGAGGCGATGCAGCCGCGCGATTTTGCGGCAATTGCCCGTGAACCCTATTTCTGCTCGGGCTGCCCGCACAGCATCTCGACGCGCCTGCCGCAAGGAAGCCGAGCCACGACGGGCATCGGCTGCCATATGATGGTGGTCGGCCTCCCGGAGCGTTCAACCTCCACTTTCACACAGATGGGCGGCGAGGGCGTCGCTTGGACCGGCATGGCGCCCTTCACCGACGAGGAACACATCTTCGTCAATATGGGCGACGGCACCTATTTCCATTCCGGCACCCTCGCGATCCGGGCGGCGATCGCCTCGGGCGTGAATGCGACATACAAGATCCTCTACAATGACGCTGTCGCCATGACGGGCGGCCAGCCCCATGACGGCAATCTGACCGTGCCCGGCATCGTCCAGCAGGTGCTCGCCGAAGGGGCCGCAAGCGTAGCCGTGGTTGCCGAGCAACCGGGACGCTGGGCCGGCAAGCTGCCGCCAGGCGTCAGTCTCGACCACCGTGATGAGCTCGATGCCGTGCAACGCCGGTTGCGCGCGGTTAAGGGCGTGTCGGTACTCGTCTTCGACCAGGTCTGCGCAGCAGAGAAGCGTCGACGGCGCAAGCGCGATACGTTGCCGGCCCCGGAACGCCGAGCCTTCATCAACGAGCTCGTCTGCGAAGGCTGCGGCGATTGTTCCGCCGTCTCGAACTGCATCTCGATCGAGCCTGTCGAAACCGAGTTCGGGCGCAAGCGCATCGTCAATCAATCGAGCTGCAATGCCGACCTCTCCTGCGTCAAAGGGTTCTGTCCGAGCTTCGTTACTGTCGAGGGGGGCAGGCCGCGCAAAGGCCGACCGGTTGCGAGCGGCGAGCCGATGTTCGCAGGCTTGCCACGGCCGGCATTGCGGCCCCTTGGGCACACCTACAATGTGCTCCTGGCGGGCATCGGAGGCACCGGCGTCATCACGATCAGCGCCATTCTCGCCGAGGCCGCCCACCTTGATGGGCGCGGCGTGCTGGTACTGGATCAGACCGGCCTCGCCCAGAAGAATGGCGCGGTCTTGTCCCATATCCGGATCGCCGAGACGCCGGACGATCTCTCGAGCGTACGCATCGGCATCGGCGAAGCCGACCTCCTCTTGGGCTTCGACGTTGTCGTCGCTGCCAGCTCCGCTGCCCTCAGCACCTGCGCTGCCGGAAGGACGCAGGCAGTGATTAACGGGCATCTCGCTCCAACTGCCTCCTTCGTGAAGGACAACACCATCGATTTCCACGAACAGACGATGCCGCGGGTGATTCGGCAAGCGACTAGAGCTGCCGCCCACTTCGTCGATGCGACGCGCTGGACTACCTCCCTGATGGGGGACGCCATTCTCTGCAACATGGTTCTCCTCGGGTTCGCTTGGCAGCAAGGCCTGGTTCCGGTGCGGCTCGAGGCGCTATTGCGCGCAATCGAAATCAACGGGGCTGCAATTGAATCCAGCATGACGGCTTTCGCCTGGGGCAGGCTTGCCGCCCATGATCGCAAGGCGCTCGAGGCTTTGCTTGGCGGAGTGGCTGCTGCGGAGCCGCCGATGGGCTTGGACGAGATCGTCGGCCGACGCGCGGACTTCCTCGCTGCCTATCAGGACGCGGCCTATGCGGCTCGCTATCGCAATCTTGTCGCCCTGTCCCGAGCTGCGGAAGCCGTGCGCGCCCCAGGCCGGACGGGCTTTCCCGAGGCGGTCGCCGTCGGCGCCTTCAAACTCATGGCTTACAAGGATGAATACGAAGTCGCGAGGCTCTATGCCCACGCGTCATTCGCGGCAAGACTCGATGCCGCCTTCGAAGGCGAGCCCAGGATCCACTATCATCTCGCTCCTCCGCTCCTTTCGCGTCCCGATCCGCGCACCGGAGCGCCGCGAAAGATCAGTTTCGGCCCCTGGCTGAGACATGCGTTCCGCTTTCTCGCCAAGCTGAAGCGTCTGCGCGGCACGCGCTTCGATCCGTTCGGGAGGACGGCGGAACGGCGTCTCGAACGCCGGCTGATCGCCGACTACGTCGCGCTGGTCACGCACTTGTGCGATGAGATCACCAGGGACAGCCATCCGATCGCGGTCGAGCTCGCGCGCCTGCCGGTCGAAATTCGCGGCTATGGCCATGTCAAGCTGAACTCGATCAAGACGTTCGAGGCTAAGCAGAAGGAGCTGCTGTCCCGGCTCGCCGATTCCGGCTCCTCGCCGCTCTTTGCTGCGGCGGCGACCGCCCCGTGATGCGCGAGGCGCGCCCACAGCCAGTGGCCAGCGACACGGCTCGATCGGAGTCGACAGGTCGCAATCACTAGTGTGGCGAATTTGAAGTTCCAATCACATGGATGGCATGCGGGCTGTAGGAACTTCAAATTCGATAACCACACTAGAAACAATAACTTGCTAGTGCAGCTTTAAATTCGCCCCGTGCGTTGCTCCAATGTGATGCGAATTTCGGATTCGCTGCACTAGCGCCTTGAATGTGGAGTATGGCCTTGCCGCACAAGATCATCATCGACACCGATCCGGGCCAGGACGATGGCGTCGCCATCCTCCTGGCCTTGGCCTCTCCCCAGGAGATCGAACTCCTGGGTGTGGTCGCAGTGGCCGGCAACGTGCCCTTGAGCCGTACTTCGTTGAACGCGCTGAAGGTGCTCGAGCTCGCCGGGAGAGGCGACATCCCGGTCTATGCGGGCTGCTCGCGGCCGCTCGCTAGGGACCTGGTCACGGCCGAGCACGTGCACGGGCCGACCGGGCTCGATGGACCCTCGATCCCCGAACCGAAGGCGGCGCTGCAAGAGCAGCACGGGGTCGACTATCTCATCGAGACCTTCCTGAAGGCGGAGCCGCGCTCGGTTACGTTGTGCATGCTCGGCCCAATGACCAATATGGCGATGGCCCTCATCAAGGCACCCGAGATCGCGCAGCGTGTGCGCCAGATCGTCGCGATGGGCGGCGCCTATTTCGAGGTGGGCAACATCACTCCGGCAGCCGAGTTCAACATCTTCGTCGATCCGGAGGCCGCAGACGTCGTGTTGCGCAGCGGCATTCCGATCGTCATGGCGCCGCTTGATCTCACCCACAGGGTCCTGG
>JBIOEK010000018.1:0-18328 GCA_044445925.1 Hyphomicrobiales bacterium | reverse complement strand
GGGGGAGGGGGACCGCTGAACCATTGCGCGACTTGGATTGCCTTCCCCTCGCGGCCTAAGGGCTGCTCGACCGAAGATGACAGAATGCCGTTGGCCAGGACTCCCGACCGAGGCACAAGGCGCGCCGATGGCGCAGAGGGGCTTTGCGTCGGAGCCTCGGCTGTCGCGGCCGTCGCTTCGCCCAGGACCATATACAGGATGAGTGCAAGCGTCGTTCGCCAAGGCGCGCCGCGCGAATGCCTCACCTTCCGTTTCGATGATCTTGATTTGCACATGATCGCCCTCGCCGATTTTCGGGCGCGCGCTCCCGATCCTTGGGAGATAACGAAAAGCTCCAGGCGATCGTTCACTCCTGTCATTCACTCTTATCGTTCACTTGGCCATCCCGGGCGCGCTATGATGCGGCAATGACACGCCTTTCGATCGTCATGCCGGTGCTCGAGGAAGGCGCCGGAATCGCGGCGGCGCTCGCAGCGCTCGCCGCGATGCGTGGGCGCGGCGTCGAGGTCATCGTCGCCGATGGCGGCAGCTTGGACGACACGGTCGCCAAGGCCCGTCCGCTCGCCGATCTCGTCATCGTGGCGCCGCGCGGGCGCGCCGCCCAGATGAATGCGGGAGCCCTCAGCGCGACAGGCGAAGTGCTCTTGTTCCTGCACGCGGATGCGCGCCTGCCCGACGATGCGGATCGGTTGGTTCTCCAGGCGCTGGAACAAAGTTGGCGCCTGTGGGGACGCTTCGACGTCGCGCTGAGCGGCCGCCCCCTCGTCCTGCGCCTCGTCGCCTTCATGATGAATCTGCGCTCGCGCATCAGCGGCATCGCGACCGGCGATCAGGCGATCTTCGTGCGCGCCGATGCCTTCCGCAGCGTCGGGGGCTATCCCGACATCGCGCTCATGGAGGACATCACGCTCTCCAAGGCGCTGAAGCGGCTGGCGCGCCCGGTCGCGCTCGCCGAGCGTGTGATCGCCTCCGGTCGTCGTTTCGAGGCGAAGGGGGCATGGCGCCTGATCCTGCTGATGTGGCGGCTGCGCCTCGCTTATTGGCTGGGCGAGGACCCCAACGAGCTCGCGCGCCGCTACGGTTATGTCCCGCGCGCCGGTTGAGCCTTGCGGCATCGCCGTCTTCGCCCGCGCGCCGGTTGCGGGAGAGGCGAAGACGCGCCTCGTCCCGTTCCTCGGCAAGGAGGGCGCGGCGTCGCTGCATGCGGCCTTGGTGCGCCGGACGCTGCGCAATGCCGTCGCCGCCAAGATTGCCAAGGACGAGATCGTCAAGGACGAGATCGGCCAGGGGGAGATCAAAATCGGCGAGGTCACGCTTTGGTGCTCGCCCGATGCCACCCACCCTTTCTTCCATTCCTGCCGCGCCGAGTTCGGCATCGGCTTGCGGGAGCAGGCGCCAGGAGATCTCGGCGAGCGCATGCTGGCGGCTTTCGCGGCACGGCGCGGCGATCTTCTGCTCATCGGCACGGATTGCCCGATATTGACGCCGGGCCTCCTGCGGCGCTGCGCGGCGCAATTGCGGGCAGGCTTCGATGCCGTGTTCCTGCCGGCCGAGGATGGCGGCTATGGGCTCGTCGGGCTCGGCAGACCCATTCCCGCCCTCTTCGAGGGGGTCGCCTGGAGCAGCGCGAGCGTGATGGAGGAGACGCGCGCGCGCCTGCGCGCCCATAAGCTGGCCTGGTCCGAGCCTGCCATCATCTGGGACGTCGATCGGCCGCAGGACGTAGAGCGGCTCGTCGCAAGCGGCTTGTTGCCGCAATGGCGGAAGCCGGACGCTGTCGCCCTGCCGTTTTCGCGCATCTCCCCTCGCCGCGGCGAGTGACGAGGCCACGCTTGCGCGCTCCTCCTCCCGCTTGCGGAGAAGGAACCCCTCTCGTCACGGCCGCCCGATCCATGCGAAGAAGGCGGGCCGAGTTTGCGGGAACCCTAAATGGAATCGATCTACTACGTTCTGTCCTTCGCCTGCCATCGCAAATGCGTGCATTGCTACGAGGACAGGTTCCGACCCTATCGGCGCGACGAGCTTGCAAGCCTCACCGACACCGCCAAGCGCAATTTCCCACGGGTCATCGCCAACCTGCCTGATGATATGCGCTATCTCGATCTCGACCGGCCCTTGCCGGACGGGGGCAAGCAAGAGGGTCTCGGCCGCATCATCGTCTCGGGTGGCGAGGTCCTGATCGATCCGGTGCGCCAAGAGGTGCTTTATCCGGCGCTCGAAGCCTTGCGCGTCAAATATGCGGGTGCCGGCGGCGTCAAGCTCGTGGTGCAGACGACGGGCGACCTCCTCACCGAGACCATCATCGACGAGCTTCTGGCGCGCGGTGTCTTCATGATCTCGGTCGCCGGCATGGATGATTTCCATGTCGGCATGGAAGGCTCGAGGCGCCGGCCTCTCGAGTCGAGGCTCGTCTCCTGGTTCGAGGCCGCCGGCATGACGGCGTCGGGCCTCAAGGCCGGCGAGCGCCGATGGCATGAGGAGGAAGGGCCGCTCTATTCCTTCTTCGGGGCGACCCGAGATACCTGGATCGGCAAGCTCTGGCCGCGCGGCCGCGCCTGGGCGAACGGCCTCTCGACCGCCGGCATCGAGGATAATTTCTGCAATCGCTGGTCGGGCGGGCTGAATTTCCTCAATCACCGTTACTCGGGCTCGGAGGTCGCGATCGAGCCTTCGGGCGATGTCTATCCCTGCTGCCTGAAGACCAGGCATCCCATCGGCAACCTCACCGAGGAAAAGCTCGTCGACATTCTCGACAGCCTCGGCGATCACCCGGCCTTCCAGGCGATCAATCTCGGGCGGCCCGAACGCATGGGCCTTTCCCATGGCTGGAGCGTCGATCGTTTCCTCGAGCGCTGCGAGAGCGTGACGCCGAAGGGCGAGGTTTATCGCAATCTCTGCCTCGGCTGCGACGCCTTCCACGAGGAGGTGCTCGGCCCCGTGATCGAGGAGCTGCGCGCCAGGCGGCTTGGCCGGCGCGCCGTCATGGCTCAGTGAGAGGCCAAGCGACCGGCCAAGGGACCGGCCAAGCGACCGGCCAGGTGACCGTCGGATGAGGATGCGGCCGAAAGCCTTCGGGCTCGGGCTCACGCTCTGGCTTCTTTGCGCTTGCGCCATGGCGGCCGGCGCCTTGGCCGCGGCTCCGTCGCCCGACCCAGGAGACTGGCCTTCCATCCTCGCCAAGGCGAAAGGCCAGACCGTCTATTGGTATGCCTGGGGCGGCTCGCAGGCGGTGAACGACTATATCGCCTGGGCCGGAGGCGAGATGCGGGCTCGCTATGGGGTCGGCGTCGAGGAGGTGAAGCTCGGCGACACCTCGCAGGCCGTGGCGCGCGTGCTCGCCGAGAAGGCCGCCGGTCGCGACCAAGGGGGCGCCGTCGATCTCATCTGGATCAACGGGCCGAACTTCGCCTCGATGAAGGAGAAGGGGCTGCTCTACGGCCCCTTCGCCGAGGCGCTGCCGAATTGGCGCTATGTCGATGTCGAGGGCAAGCCCGGGCTGCGCAGCGATTTCACCGTGCCGACGCAGGGTCTGGAAGCGCCCTGGAATATGGCGCAGATCGTCTTCTACGGCGATGGGCCGGCGCTCGCATCGAAGCCGGGATCGGCCCGCGCCCTCCTCGATTGGGCCAAGGCGCATAGGGGGCGCTTCGCCTATCCGGATCCTGCGAATTTCCTCGGCGCGGCCTTCCTCGAGGAGGTGCTGGTCGAGCTCGTGGCCGATCCGTCGCGGCTCCAGGAGCCGGTCGACGACGAGGAGTTCGACAGCCTCGCGGCGGGGCTATTTTCCTATCTCGACGCGCTCGAGCCCTATCTCTGGCGCCAGGGTCGCGCCTATCCGGCGAACTCGACGGCGCTTCGCAACTTGATGGCGGATGGCGAGATCGATCTGGCCTTGTCGTTCAACCCGGCCGAGGCCTCGAGCGCCATCGCGCGCGGCGAATTGCCAGGGAGCGTGCGCGGCTTCGTCCTCGACAAGGGCACGATCGGCAATGCGAGCTTCCTCGCCATCCCCTACAACGCCGCCCACAAGGAGGGCGCGCTGCTGCTCGCCGATTTCCTGCTCTCGCCCGAGGCGCAGGCGAGGAAGCAGGATCCTTCGGGCTTCGGCGGCTTCACGGTATTGGCGATGCGCAAGCTCTCGCCGCAGGACCGCGCCCTTTTCGAGATGCTGCCGCGCGGCGCGGCGACGCTCTCGACCGAGGAGCTCGGCAAGGCCTTGCCCGAGCCGCATCCCTCCTGGGTGAGGCGCCTCGTGGCCGGCTGGAAGCGCCGCTATGGCGTGCGCTGAGCGCCAGCATGCTCTTGCGCCTCGGCCCGATCCTGACGCTCGCCGTGCTGGTGCTGCCGGTGCTCGCCGGGCTCGCGGGCACGCTGCTGCCGGCCTTCGGCTATTTTCCGGCGCTCGGGGGCGTCTCGTTCACGCTCGCTCCCTGGCGCGAGCTGCTCTCCGAGCCCGGTCTCGCCCGCTCGATCGAGGTCGGCCTGTTCGTGGGCTTTGCCACCACCCTGCTCTCGCTCGGCGCTGTCATCGTGCTGACGGCGGCCTTCATGGGCGGGCGCGGCTTCGCGCTGCTGAGACGCCTCTTGTCGCCTTTGCTCTCCGTGCCGCATCTCGCCCTGGCCTTCGGGCTCGCCTTCATCATCGCGCCCTCGGGCCTCCTCTTCCGCTGGCTCTCGCCCTGGGCGACCGGGCTCGACCGCCCGCCCGACCTCCTGATCGTCAACGACCCCTACGGCCTCTCGCTCGCCGCCGCCTTGATCTTGAAGGAAATCCCCTTCCTCTTCCTGATGACGCTCTCGGCCTTGCCGCAGGCGGACGCGCCGCGCGCCTTCGCCTTGGCGCGCACCCTCGGCTATCGCCGCATGGCGGCCTTCGCCAAGGCGGTCATGCCGCGGCTCTATCCGCAGCTGCGCCTGCCGCTCGTTGCCGTGCTCGTCTACGGGCTGTCGGTCGTCGACGTCGCGCTGGTGCTCGGGCCGAGCGCGCCGCCGACGCTCGCGGTCGAGATCCTTCGCCTCGCGAGCGACCCCGACCTTTCGCGGCATTTCGAGGCGGGCGCGGCGGCGGTGCTGCAGCTCGCGCTGGTCATCCTCGGCATCGGTATGTGGCTGGCGGGCGAGCGGCTTGTGGGCGCCTTCTGGCGCGCCTGGGCCGCGGCGGGTGGCCGGCAATGCTGCGAAACTGCGACCCGCATCGGGGCGCCGCTCATCGCCGCCCTGATCGGCACGCTCGTCGCCTCCGCTTGCGCGAGCCTCGCTTTGTGGTCGATGGCAGCGGCATGGCGCTTTCCCGATGCCTGGCCGTCAGCCTTCAGCCTCGACATCTGGCGGCGCGAGCTTGCCACAGCCTCTCCGCTGCTTCTGCGCACCGCTTGCGTCGCCGCCGGCGCGGTCGCCGCGGCCCTCATCCTCGCCATCTTATGCCTCGAGAACGAGGAGCGGCGCGGCGTGCCGCCCGCCCGGATCCTCGGCCTCCTTTACGTCCCGCTGCTCGTGCCCCAGATCGCCTTCCTCTCCGGGACGGCGAGCCTGATGATCGCGCTCGGCCTCGATGGAAACTGGCTCGGCGTCGGCCTCGCCCATCTCGTCTTCGTGCTGCCTTACGTCTTCCTGTCGCTGTCGGGGCCGTGGCGGGCCCTCGATCGGCGCTATCTCGCGACCGCCCTGCTGCTCGGCGCCGGCCCTTGGCGCGCCCTTTTCGCGGTGCGGCTGCCGATGTTGACGCGAGCCCTCCTCACCGCTGCGGCCGTGGGCTTTGCCGTCAGCGTCAGCCAGTATCTCGCGACCTTGCTGATCGGCGCAGGGCGCTTCACCACCGTGACCACGGAGGCGGTGGCGCTCGCGGCGGGCGGCGATCGGCGCCTCATCGGCGTCTATGCGTTGATGCAGGCAAGCTTGCCCATGCTCGGATTTTCGATCGCGCTCCTCGCGCCGGCCCTGCTCTTGCGCCACCGCAAGGGGATGCGCGATGGCTGAGGAGGCAAAGGGGCTTCGTCTCGATGCAATGAGGGTCCTCTTGCGCGGCCGCGTGCTCGTCGAGCTGACGCTCGACATCGCGCCGGGCGAGATCGCCGTCGTGATGGGGCCGAGCGGTTCGGGTAAATCGACCCTGCTCTCGGCCATCTGCGGCACGCTCGACCCACCCTTCGCCATGTCGGGTCGCATCCTCCTCGATGGAAGGCGCATCGACACCTTGCCGCCCGAGCGCCGCAGCGTCGGCATCCTGTTCCAGGACGATCTCCTCTTCCCGCATCTTTCGGTCGGCGGCAATCTAGCCTTCGGCCTCAGGCGCGAGGTGAAGGGCAGGGCGGCGCGGCGCGCCCGCATCGAAGAGGCCCTCGCCTCGGCCGGTCTCGCGGGCCTCGCCGAGCGTGACCCGGCAACGCTCTCGGGCGGGCAGAGGGCGCGCATCTCGCTGCTGCGCGTGTTGCTCTCCGAGCCGCGCGCGCTCCTCCTCGACGAGCCCTTCTCCAAGCTCGACACCGCGCTTCGCGCCCGCTTTCGCGCCTTCGTCTTCGAGGAGCTTTCAAGGCGTGGCCTGCCGGCGCTGCTCGCGACCCATGATCACGCGGATGCGCAAGCCGCGGGCGGGCGGGTCGTGGAGCTTTGAGGCGCGTAGCGAACGGCGAATAGCGAATGGACCAAACTCCCCGGTCTCGGCTCGCCATTGGCTGCTCCGGCCCGGATAACGGTGAAATCTCTTCCAAGTAACCGTGAGGAACGGCGTCATCACGGTAAAGAGCTTCCGCCGGGCGCGGTTGCCGCGTTAAGCAGGCCACCGATCGCGGCGCCCGGAATCGAGACGGCTACAGCTCGACCTGACGTCGCGTCACTGCGGCTTCACATGGCTGTGAAATCAAGTGACGGCCACCGGTTTGGAGTTGGATGTGCTCAAGCGCGGCCTATGATCTCGCAAGCCGATATGGAGGCTGCCTTCAAGGGCAAGAGCTTCAAGGATGATGACGGTGCAGGCAATTCACTATCCTGACGCTTCACCAGAGAAGGGTCGGCCCCGCGCCGGCCCTTCCGACATGACGAGACGTCGAACCGCCTTGACCGGCGAGGATCAAGCCGTCCAAGATATGCCAGTTGTCTAAGTCATGTCGGTCGTCCAAGACACGGAGCCAAGACACGGAGCCAAGACACGGAGGCTTGCATCTTTTGAGACATCTACTCGTCCTGATGGCAGGCATCGGCGCAGCGCTCGTCGCGAGTGCCGCAGACGCGCAAACGCTCGACCAGGTCAAGCAGCGCGGGCAACTCATCTGCGGCGTCAGTGCCGGGCAGCCTGGATTCTCCGCGTCGGATCCGCAAGGCAATTGGAGCGGGCTCGACGTCGATTATTGCAGGGCCATCGCGGCCGCCGTGCTCGGCGATGCGACCAAGGTCAAATTCGTGCCGCTCCTCGCCTCGAACCGGTTCGGACCCTTGAGGGCCGGCACGGTCGACGTGCTCATCCGCAACACCACCTGGACCATGTCGCGCGATTCGACCGAGGGCCTCGATTTCGAGGCCGTAAACTACTACGACGGTCAGGGCTTCATGGTGCGCACGAAGAAGAACATCAACTCGGTAATTGAGTTGAACGGTGCCTCGATTTGCGTGCAGCAAGGCACGACGACCGAGTTGAATCTGGCCGATTACTTTGCCACCACGAAGTTCAAATACAAGGTCGTCGCCTTGAAGAACCTGGATGAGATGGTCAAGGCCTATGAATCCGGCATCTGCGACGCAATCACGGATGATGCCTCCAGCCTCGCCTCGGCCCGCGTGCTGCTTGCCGAACCCTACAACCATGTCATCTTGCCGGAGATCATCTCCAAGGAACCGCTCTCCTCGTCGGTCCGCGAGGGCGATTCGCAATGGGCGAAGATCGTGCGCTGGGTGCATTTCGCGATGCTCGATGCGGAAGAGGATGGCGTCGACTCGAAGAACGTCGACGAGATGATGAAGTCGCCGAACCGTGAGGTGAAGCGCATGCTGGGCGTCGAAGGCAAGTTCGGCGAGGGCTTGGGCGTCTCCAACGACTGGGCCGTCAACATCATCAGGCAGGTCGGCAATTACGGCGAGGTCTTCGAGCGCAATGTCGGGGCGGGTTCCCCGCTCAAGCTGAGGCGAGGCTTGAACAGCCTGTGGACCAAAGGCGGCATGCAATACGCCCCGCCGATCCGCTAGGGCCGTCATCAATTCGCGGTGTCGAGCCCCGCGGCATTGAGACCGCCCAGCAGGCGATCCACGATCGCGGCCGATGGAAAGGCGCGCTCGAGCTCTCGAGCCGGGGGGCGGGCCACCCTCCCCGCCGCTTCGTGGGGGGAGGGAGACGATCGGCGCCACGCCTCGATTTTCAGATACCAAGCGTAGTTGCGTTAACCCGACTTCCGAGCCGTGGCGGGCAAGCGTATTCGCAGCTCGCCTCGATGCCTCACGCGGCGTCGTCGATCTCCACGCGGTTTCTTCCGGCGAGCTTGGCTTCATAGAGCTTCGCGTCGGCGCGCCTCACGAAGGATTGCGCATCTTCGTCGCGGCGCAACTGCACGAGGCCGAAAGAGGCGGTGATCCTGCCAACGGGCTGGCCGTTGGTGTTCAGCACCCATTGCTTGGCGGCGAGCTGGCGCAGGATCCGATCGACGATATGCGTGGCGTCGGGAAGCGCGGTACATGGGAAGATCATCGCGAATTCCTCCCCGCCATAGCGCGCCGCGGTGTCGCCGCCCTCGACGTTCTTCGTCAGAATCTCGCCGAGCCTCTTGAGCACCATGTCGCCGACCTGATGGCCGAACCTGTCGTTGATCTTCTTGAATTCATCGATGTCCCCCAATGCGAGACATAGGTCGCTCTTGTCGTCATGTGCCTCGGCGACCTCCTTCGCCAGGTTCATGTCGAAGAGGCGCCGATTGCCGAGCATCGTCAGCGGATCGCGCAAGCTGATCTCGTTGGCTTCGGCGAGATTCGAGCGCAGCGCCGCCACCTGAGAACGCGAGGCCTCCAAGCCTTCGGAGAGATCGTTGAGCTTGGTGCGCATCTTGTTGTTCTCGTCGATCAGCAGCGCCACGACCGCGCGAATCTGGTCGGGGCGCTCGAGGAACGACAGGTCGCGATTGGCGCTCTCGAGCGAATCCGAATACCTCGAATTCGCGCCGAGATGCGTCTGGATGAGCTTGACGACTACGGCGAGCGCTCCGGCGAATTGCTGCTCGAGGCCATTGCTCTCGGGGGAGCCGTTATGGCCCGCGGGCGCAACTGCGGCAGCGGTCGCCGGCGTCTCGATCTCGTTGATGCCGAAGCCGATCACCCCGAGCACGACGAGGCCCAGAACGCACGCCTCGGCCAGGGGATTGTCGCTCATCTGCATGACGCTGACGAGCGTCAGGGCGGCGCCCGCGGCTATGACGGCTGTCAGCAGAGAAAGCTTGGTGCCACGTCGCATGATGGATCAGCCGCCTTCGAGGCCAAATGGCCCATGCTCCCCGCACATCTTCGCCAATGACAGCTACAACGGAACAGTAAACAATTTCACAGCGATCGCGGCCTGGAGCGTGATCCCGAAAGTCATGCCCTCCCGAAGGAGCGTCATTGCCAGCGAAGCGAAGCAATCCAGGAGCGTCTTCGCCCTGCACCCGCCATCTGGATTGCTTCGCATCGCTGGCAATGACGCAAGTGGCGAGCCATTCACAGGGTGAAGCACTCGATTGCGGACGAAGCCCTGGCGAGTAGAACCGGGCAATTTCTTAGGTTCGCCGGCAAGCCGGAACTTCGTCTCCGGTGCAAATAATTAACTGCACGTAAAACTTATATTGTTATTGCGACGAGGTTTGGTTCAAGGAATTTTCTGTTGCAATCTTTTCGCGCCTCAACGTCAAGTCACGCACCAGCCGGCGCCGCCTTGGCGCGCCGCCTCGTTGCGCAAGGCGCCGTTGCGCTCGCGATCCTCGCTTTTGGGATGGTCAACCTTGCCGTCGCCGAGCCTGGCGTCTTGGGCGACAGGATCCTGTTTGGTCAAGTTGCCGCACTGACGGGACCGGCCGCGGCCCTTGGCCAGGAAATGAGACAAGGTCTGCTCGCCGCGTTTGCCGAGGTCAACGGTGCGGGGGGCATCAATGGCCGCAAGCTCGAGCTGATTTCGCGTGATGACGGATATGAGCCAACGAGGTCGGTCGAGGCGACAAAGAGGATGATCGAGGACGACAAGGTCTTCGCCCTGGTCGGAGCCGTGGGAACGCCGACCTCCATCGCCACCCAACCGATGGCGGCGGCCGCGGGGCTGCCTTTCATCGGCGCCTTCAGCGGCGCAGAGTTTCTACGCGAGCCGCAAAACTCCAACGTCGTCAATGTCCGCGCCTCCTATTTCCAGGAGACCGAGACGATGGTGGCGCATCTGACCGAGGATCGTGGGGTCACTCGCATCGCCATCCTCTATCAGGACGACGCCTTCGGCCGCGCCGGCCTGATGGGGGTCCAGCGAGCCCTGGATCGGCGCGCCATGAAGCTCGTATCCGAAGGGCGCTTCGAGCGAAATACGGTCGCCGTCAAGATGGCGCTGTTCTCCATCCGCAAGGGCAATCCGGAAGCCGTCATCATGATCGGTTCCTATCGGCCCTGCGCTGCCTTCATCAAGCTGGCGCGGCAGCAGAAGTTGGATGCTCTGTTCGTCAACATCTCGTTCGTCGACAGCGATGCGCTTGCTGGCGAGCTGGGCCCCGAGGGTGCCGGCGTCATCGTGACCCAGGTCGTGCCGTTTCCCGGCGATTCCTCGATCCCTCTCGTCGGCCGCTATCTCTCCGCCCTGAAATCCTCCGATCCCGACGTCCGGCCGGGCTTTGTCACGCTTGAAGGCTACCTCGTCGGGCGTCTCGTCATCGCGGCGCTGGGGAAGATCGAGGGCGAGCCGACCCGCTTGGCTCTGCTCCAGGCGATCGCCGGCAGCACATTCGATCTCGGTGGGGTCACGCTCTCCTACGGACTTAACGACAATCGCGGATCGGACCAGGTCTTCCTCACCGTGATCCAGCCTGACGGGTCCTTCAAGGCGGTCAAGACGCTCGATCGTGTGGGGGGCTGACGGGGATCGATGTCGCAATCCAGCCCGGCAATGCCGCCAAATATCCGCGCGGAGAAAAGCCTTGGCGCGGAGAAAAGCCTTGGCGCGGAGAAAAGCCTTGGCGAGGCGACGGAGGCGGCCAGCCCTGCCGGCGCCGGTGATTGCTTGCCGGAGACGGTGCGGGCCGAGCGCTTCCGCCTGGGGATCAAGGGGAGGCTGTTCGGCGCTTTTGCCGCCGTCGCCAGCCTGACCCTGATCGCCAGCATCGTGGCCTTCCTGTCCTATGCTCATATCGGGCGAAGCTTTCAGCGCATCGAGCTCGAAGCCACCCCGGCAATGAGCCACTCGCTGAATCTCGCCCGTGAGGCGGCAGAGTTCTCGGCGATCTCCTCCACCTTGCTCGCCGCCGCCGATCAAGTGGCCCTCGCCACGGCCCTCGACCATATCCAGGCGAAGCGCCGAGAGTTCAGCGCAGCTCTTGACGCCTTCGACCCCCGCTCGATCGGTTGGGTCGCTTTCGCGCGCTTGCTCGACAATGTCGAAACCCTCGAGGCGAATGTGACCAGCCTCGCGAGCTCGATCGAATGGCGTCTCGCGGCGACTGCCGATCGCAGGCGGCTTGGGACGGCGGCGCGGGCCGCCCATGCGGTGTTGGTCGAGAAGCTCGCCCCCTTGCTCGACGACGCCGAATTCAGCTTGATGAGCGGGCTCGAGACGGCGGGAGAGCTCCATGACCAGATTGCCGCTGGCCGCTCTCTCGCCAAGCTTTCCACCGATCAGGCATTGGCGCTGATGGCCCTCACGGATCTTCGAGCCGAAAGCAATACGATGCTCGGGATCCTGACTGAAGTCTCGTTGACTATGGACGCGGACCTGCTGCCGCCGCTGCGCGATCGTTTCACCGCCAGCAGCTACCGTGCAAGGAAGGCCGTGGACGCGCTCGGCGACGCGGAAAAGATGCGCGAGCTCGGGACGACGCTCGAGACGCTGCTCGCTATCGGCAAGAAGGGCAGCGACATCTTCGAGGCGCGACAGGATGAGCTGGCGGCGATCGCCAAGGGCTGGCAGCTCGCGGCCGCGAATCAAGCGGGTGCAGAGACGCTTACGAAGGAGGTGCAACAGTCCGTCAAGCGCGGGGAGGAGATGTCGACGGGAGCATTGTCGGCTTCGCGGGCCGCGATCCAGCAAAGCCAGGCCGTGCTGATCTTCTTGGTTCTCATCAGCCTCGGCATCGCGGCGGCGATCACCTGGTTCTATGTCGGCAGGGGGCTGTTGCGCCGCCTGGGCGGCCTCAACCAGGCCATCCTCTCGCTGGCGAGCGGCAATCTCGATGTGTCGGTGCCTCATGAGGGGCGCGATGAGCTGACGCGCATCGCCTCGGCCGTCGAGGTGTTCAAGTCGAATGCCATTCGCGCCCGCGAGCTCGAAGCCGATAAGGAGAAGGGCCGTATCGAGGATCTGAAGCAGCGCGAGGCGTCGTTCCGGCTCCTGTTCGAAAGCAATCCCGTTCAGATGTGGCTCTTCGATCAGCAGAGCTTGAATTTCCTTGCCGTCAACGATGCCGCCGTCAAGCATTACGGCTACAGCCGCGAGCAGTTCCTCGCCATGACGATCCTCGACATCCGGCCTGTCGAGGACCGGGAGGAGATCGCAAGACTCGCGTCGCAAGGCGCCGATGCCTTTGGTTCGGGCCGGACCTGCCGGCATCTCAAGGCCGACGGAACCTTGATCGAGGTCGCCATCTACGCGCGACGCCTCACCTATGCGGGCAGGCCGGCGACCCTGACCGCTGCCATAGACATCACGGATCGCAATCGCGCCGAGGAAGAGCTCAACCGGACGCGCGAGTTCCTGAACACCATCATCGAAAGCGTGCCGGTGGCGCTCGTCGTCAAGGATGCGAAAGACCTCAGCTATGTCCTGGTCAACCGCGCCAGCGAGGAGCTATGGGGAATTTCCCGCGCCGAGGTTATCGGCAAGACCGCCCGGGAGATCTATCTGAGCGCGACGGCGCACACCATCGACGCGCGTGACCGAGAGCTGATCGAGGCCGGCCGTCAGCTGATCTTCCCGGATCACACGATCGACACGCCGCGCCGGGGCCCGCGCCCGGTCACCGTGAAGAGCGTCCCTATCCTGGGCAAGGACCAGAAGCCGGAATATCTCCTGAAGGTCATCGAGGACATCACCGAGCGCAAGCTCGCCGAGCGGGAGCTGGGCAGGACGAGGGAATTCCTGAATACCATCATCGACAATGTGCCGGTGGCGCTCATCGTCAAGGACGCCAAGGATCTTCGCTGCGTCCTGAGCAACCGCGCGGCCGGGGAATTATGGGGATTTTCCTGCGAGGAGGCGATCGGCAAGAGCGCCTATGACCTCTATCCGAGGGCCACCGCGGACACGATCTCGGCGCGTGACCGGCAACTGCTGGGCGCTGGCCGTCAGTTGAATATCCCGGCTGACACTTCCGGATCATCCCGCAGCGCCTCGCGCCCGGTCGTCGTCAGCAGCGTCCCCATCCTCGGCAAGGACGGCAAGCCGGAATATCTCCTGAAGGTCGTCGAGGACGTCACCGAGCGCAAGCTTGCCGAGGAGAAGATCGCCCATCTTGCCCATCATGACCCTTTGACGGATCTGCCGAACCGCGCGGCCTTCAACGAGCGTATCGCTGCGACGCTCGAGCATTCTCGCTCTTCCGGCGAAGCCTTCGCCGTCCTCTGCATCGATCTCGACCGCTTCAAGGAGGTCAACGACGTCTTCGGGCATTCGGCGGGAGATGCGCTATTGTGCGAAGCCTCGCGGCGTTTGCGGGCGGCCGCCGGCAATGCCTTCCTGGCGCGCCTCGGCGGCGACGAGTTCAGCATCATCGTCGCTGACGCCATCCAGCCCTCGGCCGCCGTCGAGCTGGCCGATCGGGTGCTGGCGACGCTGACGGACGCGATCGCGATCGAAGGAAACGAGCTTCGCACGGGACTGAGCATAGGCGTGGCCATCTTTCCCACGGATGGCGCCGATGCCACGACGCTTCTCGCCAATGCCGACGCCGCTCTTTATCGGGCAAAGCTTGAAGGGCGCGGCATAGCCCGTTTCTTCGAAGCCGACATGGACAAGCGGCTCAGGGAGCAGAGGGCCTTGCAGCATGATCTCAAGGCGGCCATCGAGCGCGGCGAGCTTTGCGTCCATTATCAGCCCCAGGCCCGCATCGACAGGGAGATCATCGGCTTCGAGGCGCTCATCCGCTGGAATCATCCGACCCGCGGAAACGTGCCTCCGTGCGTCTTCATCCCGGTCGCCGAGGCAAGTGGGCTCATCATCGCGATCGGCGAATGGATCCTGCGCGAGGTGTGTCGCGAGGCGGCCTCCTGGCCCCGGCCGCTGCAGGTCGCGGTCAACCTCTCCCCGATCCAGTTCCAGCACGGAGATCTGCCGGCCCTCGTCCATTCCATCCTCCTCGAGACCGGCCTCGCGGCAGGCCGGCTCGAGCTCGAGATCACCGAGGGCGTATTGATCGGCGACCAGCCGCGCGCCTTGTCGCTGCTTCGCCGCCTGAAGGCGCTCGGCGTCCATATCGCCATGGATGATTTCGGGACTGGCTATTCGTCGCTGTCCTATCTGCAGTCCTTTCCGTTCGACAAGATCAAGATCGACCGCACCTTCATCACCAATGTCGACGTCAATCCGCAATCGGCGGCCATCATCCGCGCCGTCGTCGGGCTTGGACGCGGCCTCGATTTGCCGATCATCGCCGAGGGCGTCGAGACCGAGGAGCAACTCGCCTTTCTCGCCAACGAGGCCTGCGACGAGGTGCAGGGCTATCTCATCGGGCGTCCGCGCCCCATCGCCGACTATGCCGAAATGATCGGTCGAGCCGCTTCTCCCGACCAATCCGCGCAAAACGCGGCCTGAAAGCCGGTTTGAGGGTGCATGAGCCTTGAGCCGCGAGCATTTCGGCCGCCGATCTTAATTCGTCATTGAGAAAATCTTGATAGCGCTTGGAGTCCACATCGGGGTTTGCGGCGTGTACGGCATTCTGGGTGGATCATGGCCCAATCTCGGGCGCGCTCTGATCGGCGCCGTTGCTGGCGGGGCCTCGGGCGTTGCCGTCCTCAAGGCACGCCTGCGCGCGCTGGCTGGACGGAAAACGGCAAGGACGCAGCCGGCCAGCCCGCCTGATCGCCGAGGGCAAGGCGGCGATGCGTCCTGCGACCGCGGCGCACTCTTCGAGAAGGCTCTCAACAACCTGCCGCAGGGCCTCGTTCTCTTCGACGAGAAACGCGAAGTCGTGTTCTGCAACGATCGCTATAGGGAGATCTATGCTCTCACCCCCGACCAGGCGAGGCCGGGAACCCCGACCAGCGCCTTGATCCGGCGGCGCCTCGAGCTCGGGCTGAAGGTTCTCTCCGATCCCGACGAGTATGTGCGCGAGCGCGTCACGAAGGCCATCACGGCAGCGAGTGCCATCCAGGAGTTCGCCGACGGCCGGGTGATCGCCTATACGGTTCACCCCATGCCGAATGGCGGCGGCATGGCCACGCATGACGACATCACCGAGCGCGAGGGGCTGCACGCCAGGCTGAAGAAGCAGCATGAGCTTGCCCTCGAGCAGGAAGAGAAGCTGCGCGTGCGCAGCCTGCAATTCGACATGGCCATCAACAATATGTCGCAGGGCCTGTGCTTCTTCGACGGAGCGCAGCGGCTGATCGTCTGCAACAGCCGCTATGTCGAGATGTACGGGCTCGATCCCGAGCGCGTTCGTCCGGGCATAACCTTGCGCGAGATCGTCGATCTGCGCTTCGAGGCCGGCAGCTTTCCCGAGATGTCTCGAGACGAATACCTCGCCTGGCGCAGTAATGTCGCGGTATCCGCCAAGCCCTCGGACACGATCGTCAAGCTGAGAAACGGCCGCATCTTCGAGATCCACCATCGGCCGATGCCCGATCTCGGCTGGGTCGCCACGCATGACGACATCACGGAGGCGGAGCGGGCCAAGGAGGATCTGGCGGAGCAAAATCTGCGCTTCGATGCCGCCTTGAGCAACATGCCGCACGGCCTGAGCATGTTCGACGCGGATCAGCGCCTCATCGTCTGCAACCGGCGCTATGCGCAGATGTACGGCCTGCCGAAGCATTTGTCCGAGCGAGGGGCGAAGCTCGACGATATCATGCGGCACAGATTCGCTACGGGACAGGCGCCGGCGGACTTCAATTCCTTCACCAAGCAGCAGCAGCAGGAGCGGTCAGGGAAAGGCGAGGCGACGAGCTACAAGCTGCCGATCCCGGACGGCCGCACGCTGCAAATCGACTACCAGCCCATGCTCGGGGGCGGTTGGGTGACCGCTCACCAGGACATCACGGAAGCCACCCGGGCGGAGGCGAGAATCAGCCATCTGGCTCGCCACGACGCACTGACGAATCTGCCGAACCGGATATTGTTTCGCGACAGGCTGGACGAGGCGCTGCTGCGGGTGCCGCGCGGCGACAGCGTCGCGGTCCTGTGCCTCGACCTCGATCAATTCAAGGCCGTCAACGACACGCTCGGGCATCCGGTGGGCGACGAGCTGCTCAAGGCCGTCGCGGACCGGCTTCGGGCCTGCGTGCGCGACGCCGATACGGTGGCGAGGCTGGGCGGGGATGAGTTTGCCGTCATCGAGGTGGCCGCGGCGCAGCCGACCGCGGCCACGACCTTGGCCGATCGCATCATCGCCGCCCTGAGCGCGCCCTACACCATCGCGGACCACCAGGTCGTCATCGGCACGAGCGTGGGAATTGCCATGGCGCCCGGAGACGGCACGTCGACCGACCAGCTTCTCAAGCATGCCGATCTCGCGCTCTACCTCGCCAAGGCCGATGGTCGCGGCATCTACAGGTTCTTCGAGCCGGCGATGGACGCCAAGATGCAGGTGAGGCGGGCGCTGGAGCTCGATCTGCGCAAGGCGCTGGCGAATGAGGAGTTCGAGCTCTTCTACCAGCCGTTGGTCAGCCTCCCCACCCAGGAAGTCGTCGCCTTCGAGGCGCTCTTGCGCTGGCACCACCCCGAGCGTGGCCTCGTATCTCCGAACGACTTCATTCCGCTCGCGGAGGAGATCGGCATCATTGCTCCTTTGGGCTCCTGGGTCTTGAAGAAGGCCTGCGCGGAGGCGGCGACTTGGCCGGATCGGATCAAGGTCTCGGTCAATCTTTCGGCCAATCAGTTCAAGACGGGCACGCTCGTCCTCAACGTCGTCGCGGCCCTTGCCTCTTCCGGTCTCTCGGCGAAAAGGCTCGAGCTCGAGATCACCGAGTCGGTGTTGTTGCGCGACATCGACGGCACGCTGGCGACCTTGCGCCAATTGAAGGCGCTCGGCGTTTCCATTGCCATGGATGATTTCGGCACGGGATATTCATACTTGAGCTATTTGCGCAAATTTCCGTTCGACAAGATCAAGATCGTCCAGAGCATCGTGCATGGCATCTCCGGCGAAGCCGAGAGCCTCGCCATCGTGCGCGCGGTCGCCGGGATCGGGCGCAGCCTCGGCATGGTCACCACGGCGGAAGGCGTGGAGACGCAAGGGCAGCTCGAGGCATTGCGCGCCGAAGGCTGCACGGAAATGCAAGGCTACTTCTTCAGCCGGCCGGTACCTTCCTGCCAGATCCGGCAATTGCTCGATACGATCAACCTATCCCTCAACGTCGCCTAGGGCAGCGCAAGAGCGGGAGAAGGGGCGCGCACGATCGCTCCGCGAAGCGCTGCGTCAGGGGCCTGCCCTTGTCTTCGGCCACTGGGTAAAGGGGTCGACGAATTTGGAATCGCAGTCGTCCTTTCTACGTTCGTCGAGAAGCAGGAAGCCGCGCTCGGTCCAACGGTATTGGGCGGCGACGCCGCAATCGCCATGCGCATGGAAATGAGCGAAGGTCCACAACTCCCGGCGCGCCTCCTGCCACACCGAATTGCGCGCCATGCGTCCGGCGCCGCTTCTCGACCTCGGCATGTCGCGGATTTTCGTGTGCGTCGGAAATGTCAGAAGCTGCGCCGCTTTCGCGCCGCCGTTGCGCCACTCGATGAGAATGTTGTCGTGCTCGTAATTTCCCGCCCGGCAGGGAATCTGCCAGAGCTCGCGTCCCGGCGCGGGAGCGGCGATGAATCCTTCGGGCAGGAGATCGCCGAGCCAAGTGTCCTCGCAGCCTTCCCCTTTGAAAACCTTCTCGATTTCCTTCGGCCAGGCGCTGCGTTC
Source organism: Hyphomicrobiales bacterium (assembly GCA_044445925.1). GTDB lineage: Bacteria > Pseudomonadota > Alphaproteobacteria > Rhizobiales > Beijerinckiaceae > GAS188. The sequence continues at coordinate 80 of JBIOEK010000018.1, read as the reverse complement.
CGGCAAGGCTCCGGGCTTTGCGGCGTCGGCGGCGTCGCGCGAGCCTTTGTCGACGAGCGCGTCTTGCGCGCCGGCGCGTC
>JBIOEK010000017.1:0-18877 GCA_044445925.1 Hyphomicrobiales bacterium | reverse complement strand
TTGCCGCAGCCGGATGGCCCCAGAAGGCAGAAGAATTCCCCATTGCCGACCGTAAGCGTCGAGCTCCTGACGGCGACGAAGTCGCCGAATGACTTGTGCAGGCTCTCGATCCGGATCTCCGCCATGGCGCTATACTCGATCCGGAAACTTGGTGACGATCGCGAACATGACGGTGCCGACGAGGATCGTCACGAAGGAATAGGTGTAGAGCGTCAGGAAGAAGGGCTGGCACAGCATGACCACGCCGAGCCCGATGAGGCCGGTCGCGACCCTCTCCCAAGGCCCGCGGCGGAAGATGCGCAGCAGCGCCCGCGCGCCTCCCTTGCGTGCGTCGATCGCGGCGCTCATCGCCGCACGGCCCCGAAGGTGATGCCGCGCAGGAGGTGCTTGCGCAGCAGCACCGTGAAGGCGACGATGGGAATGAGGAACAAGGTCGTGCCGGCGGCGACCGCCGGCCAGTCCTGCCCGCCCTCGCCGATGATGAAGGGGATGAAGGGCGGCGTGGTCTGCGCCTCGCCCGAGGTGAGGAGAACCGCGAAGGCATATTCGTTCCAGGCGAAGATCAGGCAGAAGATCGCCGTCGCGGCAATTCCGGTCGCGGCTTGCGGCAGCACGACCTTGCGGAAGGCTTGCAGGCGCGTATAGCCGTCGATCATCGCGGCTTCCTCGTATTCGCGCGGGATCTCGTCGATGAAGCCCTTGAGCAGCCACACCGCCAGCGAGACGTTCACCGCCGTGTAGAGCAGGATCATGCCGAGCTTGCTGTCGGTGAGGCCGAGCTCGCGATACATGAGGTAGATCGGGATCGCGACGGCGATCGGCGGCATCATCCTCGTCGACAGGATGAAGAACAGAAGGTCGTCCTTGAGCGGCACCTTGAAGCGCGAGAAGCCATAAGCCGTCACCGTGCCGAGCAGCACCGCCAGGAAGGTGGAGCCGAAGCCGATGACCAGCGAATTGATGTAGCGCGGCAGGTATTTCGAGGGGCCCGCGATCACCATGTTGCGGGAGCGCACCAGCCGCTCGTACCAGCTCTCGGCGGGCGGCAGCGTGGCGATGAAGCCCGGGGTCTGGCGGGTGCGCGTGGTGAACAGGTTGACATAGCCCTCGAGCGAGGGCTCGAACAGGAACTTGGGCGGATAGCTGATGGAATCGGACGGGGTCTTGAAGCTCGTGAGCACGATCCAGACGAGCGGCACCATGGAGACGAGCGCATAGAGGATGACGAGCGCGCCGGCGATGTGCCGCGCCCACACGCCAGGCTGCACGACCGAATGGGCTGGGGCGCCGCCGCTCATTTCTGCTTCACCTGGTTGAGCGCCTTCACATAAATGTTCGCGAGCCCGAAGATGGTCACGAACAGGATGATGGCGAAGGCGGAGGAATAGCCCGTCGTCCATTTCTCGAAGGCTTCGCGCTTCAAGGTGATGGAGGCGAGCTCGGTGGTCGAGCCCGGCCCGCCATTGGTCAGGAGGTTGACCATGTCGAACATCTTGAAGTTCTCGATGCCGCGGAACAGCGCCGCGAGCATGATGAAGGGGAGCGCCATCGGCAGGGTGATCGACCAGAACTGCCGCCATTTCGAAGCGCGGTCCACCTCGGCGGCTTCATAGATATAGTCCGGGATCGAGCGTAGCCCGGCGAGACAGATCAGCATCACATAGGGCGTCCACATCCAGACATCGACGATGACGATCGACCAGGGCGCCAGGTGCACATCGCCGATCATCTGGAAGGAGGACGGATCGATCCCCCCCAGGAAACCGACGACGTGGTTGAAGAGCCCACTCTGCGGCTGGTAGAGGAAGGTCCAGAAATTGCCGACGACCGCGGGCGAGAGCATCATCGGGATCAAGATGACGGTTGTCCAGAAGCCGTGGCCCTTGAATTTGCGGTCGATCAGGTAGGCGAGCGCGAAGCCGAGCACCGTCTCGATGGCGACCGTGGAGACGACGAAGCGCGCCGTCACCTGCATCGCGTGCCAGATGTCGGGATCGTTGAGCAGATCCGAATAGTGATCGAGGCCGAGCCATCTCAACGGCGCATTCGGCCGATTGGCGCGGTAGCTGGTGAAGGAGAGCCGAATGGTCCAGATCAACGGGAAGATGTTGATCGCCAGCAGCAGCAGGATGGTCGGCGTGATGAAGGCCCAGGCGACGGCCCGGTCGGAAAGGCCGCGGATGCTTTTCGCGACCGGGTTCGGGGTCGATAAGGCGGCCCGCTCGATCAGCGTGCCCACGGGGCGCGATTCCAGCATGTTGTTCACTCGCGAGAACCTTGGAGGGGAGGGGCCCCACGCGCCGAAGGCCGACGACGTGGAACCCGGTCCATGCCTCGATGACGAAGCGGGCCTCAGTTGAACTTGCCCTCTTCCTTGAAGACTTTTTCCCAATCCTTGACCAGCAGGTCGAGGGCCTCTTTCGCCGTCCCCTTATCGGCGACCACATAATCATGGACCCGCTTCTGCATGTCGAGCAGCAACTCGGCATAGGAGGGCTCGGCCCAGAAATCCTTGACGATCTCCATCGATCTGAGGAAGTCGGCCGCGAAGGGCGCGCTCTTCACGAAGCCTGGAGCCTGCACCACTGCCTTTAGGGCGGAATAGCCCCCGAGCTCCCACCATTTCTGCTGCACGGCCGGCTGCGCGAACCATTTGACGTATTGCAGCGCGTCGTCCTTCTTGTCCGAGTAGGAGACGACGGAAAGCCCCTGGCCGCCGAGCTGCGTGAACTGCTTCTCGACCGCAGGGTTGACGAAGAAGCCGATCTTGTCGCCGCCCACATTCGGATCCTTGTAGAGCCCGGGGAAGAAGGCGAACCAGTTCATCTGCATCGCCACCTGGCCCGACTTGAAGGCGTCGAGGCCCTCCGACATATAGGCGTTGCTCATGCCGGGCGCCGTGCAGCACTTGTAGAGTTCCTTGTAGAATTCGAGGCCTTTCACCGCGCCCGGCGAATTCACGAAGCCCTCCATCTGGTAGGGTTTTTTCGGGTTGTCGTATTCGAAGCCGTAATCGTACATCACATTGGTCACGCCCATGGTGATGCCTTCCGAGCCGCGCTCGGTGAAGATGTAGGCGCCATAGACCTTCTTGCCGTCGATCTCACGCCCTTGGAAGAACAAGGCGATCTGCTTGAGCTCGTCATAGGTCTTGGGCGGGGCGAGATCGCGCCCGTATTTCTTCTTGAACTCGGCCTGGATCTCGGGGCGAGAGAACCAATCCTTGCGATAGGTCCAGCCGACCGCGTCGGCCATGCCTGGCAAGGCCCAGTAATTGGGCGTGTTCTTCGGCCACTCCGAATAGCCGAGCACGGTCGCCGGCATGAAATCGTCCATGCTGATTCCTTCCTTCTTGAAGAAATCGTTCAGCTTGATGTAATGGCCGTTTTCAGCTGCGCCCCCGATCCACTGGCTGTCGCCGATGATCAGGTCGCACAGCTTGCTGTGCGTGTTGAGCTCGTTGAGAAAGCGGTCGGCATAGCTCGTCCAGGGGACGAACTCATATTTCATCTCGATCCCGGTCTTGGCCGTGAAGTCCTTGCCCAGCTCGATGAGCGCGTTCGCCGGGTCCCAGGCTGCCCAGCACAAAGTGAGCGATTTTGTTTGCGCGCGCGCTTCTTCCACGGGTGCCGCGACCGCCAGACCGGCCGCGACGACGCCTATCAACGCCAAGCCTCTTGTCATGCTCGTTTCCTCCTTCGAGTTGCCGGGTCTTGCGGTGGCCACTCGAACAGGTCCACCGCCCAAACGACCGTCTGGTCGAATGTTGGACTATCGACATTTCCTCATCCGCGAGCGGAGCTTTGTTCCGTCGAGGCGGGTCTGCGTTGATGTTTATTAAAACGCTTATTTATAAACAACGCAAGCAAAAAATATTCGGGTGTGAGGAAAAGGACTGGCGCTCGTGCATCGATGCCGACGGACGCGACCCGCCCGTCGGAAAAATCGATCTACGAAGTCAAGGAGTTGTGGTCAGGCATCAGCCGACAGATGGGTGCCGGTCCGCAGGACAAGGACAATTCGGGCTAGTCGGCGTCGCGCAGCCCCATCTCGAGGTCGAGGGTGAGATGGGATCCTGGGGGCAAGCAGATGGTGAGAGACTCAAGTTCATGCATATCGCTCGGCGCGCGGTGCCGCGACGCTCGGGATCGTTGGGCTCTTGGCCCGCGGCGTGCGCGGTTGCTCCGCCGGCATGCCGATGCGAAAGCCCGAGATCAGCCGCGACAGCTCCTGGGCATGGTCCGCCAGGGCGTGCGCTGCGGCCGTCGACTGCTCGACCATCGCGGCATTCTGCTGCGTGACCTGATCCATCTGGTTCACCGCCACGTTCACCTGCTGCAGGCCGGTCGACTGCTCGTGCGCTCCCGAGGCGATGGTGTTCACGACGGCGCTGATGTCCGCGATCTGATCGAGAATACGCTCGAGGGCCTTCCCGGTCTCGCCGACCAATTCCACCCCCTCGTCGACCTGCGTCGCGGCGGTCGAGATGAGCCTCTTGATGTCCTTGGCGGCATCGGCTGATCGCTGGGCCAAGGCGCGCACCTCGGTGGCGACCACAGCGAAGCCTCGGCCCGCCTCTCCGGCGCGCGCCGCCTCCACGCCGGCGTTGAGCGCCAGAAGATTGGTCTGGAATGCGATCTCGTCGATGACGACGATGATTTGGCCGATCTCCTTCGAGGACCCATCGATGCTTCGCATCGCTTCGACCGCCTTGCAGACCACTTCCCGGGTCTTCTCCGCGTCCTGCTTGGCGGAGGAGACCACTGCGCTTGCATGATGCGCGCTCTTGGCGGTCTCGCTTACGGTTGCGGTGATCTCGTCGAGCGAGGCGGCCGTTTCCTCGAGGCTCGCCGCCTGGCTCTCCGTGCGGCGCGAAAGATCCTCGGCCGCAAGCTTGATTTCGCTCGTTCCCGAATCGACCGCGCGGCCATTCGAGGCGATCGTCACGATGGTCGAGCGAAGCTTTTGGATGGACATGTTGAAGTCCTGGCGAAGCTTCTCCGTCTTTTGCGCGAAGGGAGTTTCGATGCAATGCGCGAGGTCGCCACCAGCGAGCCGCCCGAGACCGTCGCCGAGCGCATCGATCGCCATCCGATCTTGACGCATCTCCTCGACCTTCTCGGCCTCGCGCTCGGCGCGCTCCTCTTCGACAAGGCGCCGCTGCTCGACCGCTGCCGCTTCGAGGCGTTGTTTCTCGATCGCCGCCTGCTTGAACGTCACAACCGTGTCGGCCATCGAGCCGATCTCGTCCTTGCGTCCGACGGCCGGGATCTCCACATCGCTGTCGCCGGCGGCGAGGCGCGTCATCGTCGCCACCATGGCCGATAGCGGCCGCGTGATGGACCGAACCGTCATGACGCCGAGCGCAGCAAGCAACGCGATGAGCAGGACGGTCGGCGCCGTGGCTGCGAGCAGCTGGTTCGAGGCTGAGCCCAGCGCCGCCTCCGTCTCCTTGCCGATCTCAATCAACAGCTGGTCCTGCACGCCTCTGATGAGATCGACCCGCGCGGTCGCGGCCTTGAACCAGGTGCCGCTGTCCAGGCCCGCCGGCTTTTCCCCTGGAGCTGCGGCGAGGATGATCCCGCGCAGACGGTCGACTTCCGAGGCGCCTGGAGCCTTCATCGCGTTAGCGAACGCAGAGCCGATATCGATCGGCGCGTAAATCTCGAACAGCTTGACGAATTCGCGCTCCTCTTCCGCGAGGGCCGCAAGCCGGTTGAGCTGCTCGGCCGATAGTGCGCCGGCGCCGAGCCCAGCCGCGCCCGTCGCGCGCCCGACGCCGGCCTTCTCCCCGGCGGACTGTAGGAAGCTCAAGGCGAGAGAGTGGTTCTTGATGTCCGAACGATCGGCGTCGCGGATGATCACGAACGACACTTCGAGTAGCTGCTCGACGATAGCGGAATAGCGCTTCGTCGAGTCGCTCGCCGCTATGGCCTGGCCGGTGACCGAGGAGCGCAGGTCTCGGAGAGCCGAAAGGGCGTCGGCCGCCTTGTCTATGGTCTTCGTCAGCTCATCGCCCAGCTGCGCCAGAAGCCTCGCCTCGGAGGTCGTGGAGAAGAGGGCGCGCTTGGTGTCGGAAACCTGTCTTTGGCTCTCCAATTCCTGCCCGAATTGCGCGCCCTTCGACCCGAGATACTGCGCCGAGCGCCCGCGTTCGACTTGGAGCGAGCCGACGAGCCCGGTCAAGGTCTCGATCACCCGTCCACCCACAAGCAGACGTTGCATGCGCGCCGCGGTCTCCCAGCGATCCGAGACGATCCACCCCGCAAGTCCGAGGAGCGCGAATGCGGGCACCAGGATGAGGAGCATTATTCGCCTGGCGATAGACATGGCTTCCTCTCCACATCCCCCATCTATTATGTCAAGACGCTCGGAAGCTCTGCTCGAAAGCGAAATGATCGAACAGAAATTCTCAAGATGATCGGCAGCGGCGACGGCAGGCAATGTCAGGAAATCATTTCGATTGCATTAACCGGTCTTCGGGGACGCAGTTACTGCCTCTTCGAGCGCCTTGGCTCCCGTACTGATTCTCATGCGATCTCCAGTTCCGAGAGGCATCGCCCGACGTCTATCCGCACAATCGTTCAAGACGACACCTGACGCTCTGCCTAGGGTCATCTTCATCGCACCGACCCACAGGAAGTCCGATGGAGAGCGAGGTCGCTCCATTGTCCTCGACATGGCGTCCTCTCATGGCACTGATCCTGGCATCCGTGGCGATCATGGGCAGCCCGGGTCCATCGACGATCAGCGCGACCGCCATGGGCGCCGCCTTCGGGATTCGGCGCTCGCTCGGCTATGTGTGCGGCCTCATCCTCGGCACGATCGCCGTGCTCTTGGCGGTGTCGGTGGGCGTCGTCGCTCTCGTGCTTTCGATACCGCATGGCGCCCGCGTGCTCGGCGCCATCTCCGTCGCCTACATCTTTTTCCTGGCGTTCAAGATCGCGACGGCTCCACCGCTTGACGGGCGCAGCGGGCATTTGGCTGCCCCTGCTTTCGGCGGTGGCTTCTTGTTGGCAATCGCCAACCCCAAAGCCTATCTCGCCATCGCCGCCGTATTTGCGGGCACGACCATCCTCACCGGGGATCGCGGCCTGGACGCGGTTGTCAAGACGGCGCTGCTCGGCGCGATGATCGTGATCATTCACATGTGCTGGCTATTGGCGGGCGCTTCGCTCTCCCGCATTCTCCATGATCCGGTGAGCTCACGCCTGGTCAACGTCTCGCTCGCAGCGGCCCTCGTGATCATGACGTTGGTGGCGTTCGTAGCCTGAGGCGGCGGGGCAGCCGATCTCGCCCTCAACCACCGAGCGTCTGTGTCTTCGGTTCGAAGGGGCATAGATCGGCGATCGGGCAGATCGGGCATTTGGGCCTGCGCGCGACGCAGACATAGCGCCCATGCAGGATCAGCCAGTGATGCGCGTGGCGCCTGTAGCGCGCCGGCACCACCTGTTCGAGGCCCTGCTCGACCTCCAAGGGCGTGCGGCCCGGCGCCAGACGCAGCCGGTTGGCGACCCGGAAGATATGGGTGTCGACGGCGATCGTCTCCTCGCCGAAAGCCACGTTCAAGACGACATTGGCGGTCTTGCGCCCGACGCCGGGCAGGGCTTCGAGCGCCTCGCGCGAGCCCGGCACCTCGCCGCCATGCCGTTCAATCAGGGCCTTCGACAGGGCGATCACGTTCTTGGCCTTGGTGCGGAAGAGGCCGATCGTCTTGATCGCCTCGCGTAGCGCCTCTTCGCCCAATGCCAGCATCTTCGCGGGCGTGCCAGCCTTCTGGAACAAGGTCTTGGTCGCCTTGTTGACGCCCGCATCCGTCGCCTGGGCCGACAGCACCACCGCGACGAGCAGCGTATAGACATTTTCGTAGACGAGCTCAGTCGCGGGCTCCGGATCCCGCGCCGAGAGGCGCGCGAAAATGGCCTCGACCGCTTCGGGGCCGAGCCGCCTTTTCGGGCCGCTCTGCCCTTTCGCGCCGCTCTCTTGGCGTTTCGTCGCGGCCTTGTGAGGCTTGGCCTTGCCGGTCTTCGTTGTTCGCGGGCGCATGCCGGCGATATAACAGAGACGCAGGCACAAAGGACAAGGTGCAATCGCTCATGCCCATCGGCGCGGACGAAACCGTCTTCGAGGCGAGATTGACGCCGCACCGCTCGTTGGGGCGGCAGGGCTTCCGGCTGATGATGACGCTGTGCTGCCTCTCGGCCGTGTTCTCGAGCATCCCCTTCATCGTCTTCGGGGCTTGGCCGGTGGCCGGCTTCTACGGGCTCGATATCCTGGCTTTGTTCATCGCCTTTAAGGTCAATTACCGGCGTGCGGCCGCCGAGGAGAACGTCCGCCTCACCTATGTCGAGCTCTTCTTGCGCAAGATCACCCCTCGCGGCGAGACGGCGGAATGGCGCTTCAATCCGCTCTGGGCACGGCTGCGGCTCGAGGAGGACGGCGAGTTCGGCGCGAGGCGACTAAGCGTGGTGTCGGGGCGTCAGACGGTGCCGATCGGCGATTTCCTCGCCCCGCCGCAGCGGCGCGATCTGGCCGAGGCGCTCGGCGCCGCCTTGACCAAAGCCAAGCGCGGGCCCGATCTTGGCCCGCGCTGACCTTCCAGGGCTCGAGGACGAGCCTTCGGGATTAGCGGTAGTAGCGGCGATGATAATGGCGGCGATAATAGGCGTGCCGGTAATATCCGCGATGCGGGGTCACCGCACCGCCGACCACGGCGCCGGCTCCGGCTCCGACCACGAGGCCCACGGGCCCCCCGACAATGGCTCCGGCAACGCCGCCAGTGACGGCTCCGCCGACGGCGCCTTGCTCGCTTGCAAAGGCCGGTACGGCCATGCCGAGAGCTGCGGCCAGGACGGCAGTCATGATCAGAGTGCGCATGAATTGACCTCTTTGGGATGATTGTCTTCGATTACAGGTATAAACGTCGCGCCCCGCCAATGGTTCCAGCAATGCCGACGAAAAAGGCGCGGCGCTCAACATATTGACGCGGATCCATTCGAGGTGTCTGTTCGCCCCATGCGTCCGAATTGGCTTGCGCTCCCGTGGCGATGGCGGCCCGCTTTGGCGGTCCTTGCCGTCTATGCCATCGTCCTTCAGGCCATTCTCGGCGCCGCCGCCATGAGCGCCTCCCTCGTGAGCGCCTCCCTGGTGGGCGGCGCGGGCCACGGCATCATCTGCCGCGGCGACGCCAGCCAAGCGGATGCCCGTCAGGACGGGGCGCGGCAGGAGCCTGGCCGGAGCTGCGCCTGCCAGGGCCTGTGCCCGGAGCATGAGGGCGGCGGCATCGATCCTGCCCGCCACGTGGCGCAACTGCTTTCGCCCTCGCGCCTCGGCAGGCTGGCCGAGCCCGAAGCGATTCTCCTCCCGGCGCCGGCCGGGGCACGCAAGTCGAGCTTCGCAAGGGCGCCGCCTCGTCTCGGCCGGGCCAGCGACTGAACCCGAGCCCTACTCGGCCGCGACCGCTCCTCGGCGCGCGCCCCAACTTCGCGAGGACATGATGAAAATCCACGCTGCTGCGGCGCTCGCTGCGCTCGCCTGCATCCTGGGAGCGCCGCTCGCCCCGATGCCGGCCCTTGCCCGATCCCCATTCATGCCCGGCATGCCGGAGCTCTTGCGATCCGTCGCGGTCGGCGCCTTCGGCGGAGCGCGCCTCCTTGGCGCCGTTTCTCCCTCGGAAGTCTAATCCGCACTGGGCTCGCTGCGCTTCCGGGCGCCCGGGATCCGCGCGACGCCGAAGGGAGCGGCGGTCGCGGGCGGCTATTTCGCGGTCACGAATCTCGGGACCGAGCCCGACCGGCTGGTGAGCATCGCGAGCGAGATCGCTTCGAGCGCCGAAGTGCACGAGATGAACATGTCGGGGGGCATGATGACCATGCGCCCCGTCGACAAGCCGCTCGAGATCAAGCCGGGAGGCACCCTGGAGCTCAAGCCCGGCGGCTACCATGTGATGTTCACCGAGCTGAGGCACGGACTGAAGGAAGGCGACAAGGTCAAGGCAACCCTCGTCTTCGAGAAGGCTGGCAAGATCGACATCGAGTTCCTGGTGGGCGGCCTCGCGGCGGTCGGGCCGGCGGGCGGGGGTCAAATGCCCAAGCACAAGATGTAGGACGTGAAGCCATGTTGAAGCGCATCAGGATCGTGCTCTGGGTGGCTTGCGCCATCCCGATCCTCGCTCTTGTCGCCGTCGGCGTCATGGAGCTCACGCAAGGCAGCGAGGGCGTCCGCTCGCTGCAGGCGAGCGGCATTGGCGGGCCCTTCAGGCTCGCCTCCTCGGCCGGCGGCGATCTCTCGAGCGAGGACCTGAGGGGCAAGCCCTTCATCGTGTTCTTCGGCTTCACGCGCTGCCCGGAGGTCTGCCCGACCACGCTCGCCGACATCTCGTCCTGGCTCGACGCCCTCGGCCCGGACGGCAAGGAGATCAGGGCCTTGATGATCAGCATCGACCCCGAGCGCGACAGCGTCGCTTCGCTGAAGGATTATTTGTCGTCCTTCAACGAGCAGATCATCGGGCTTACCGGAACGCCCGCCCAGATCGCCGAGGTGGCGAAGGCATATCGCGTCTATTACGCCAAGCACCCCTTGAAGGGTGGCGACTACACCATGGATCATTCGGCGCTGATCTATCTGATGGATCGGCAGGGCAAGCTTGCCGGCACGCTCACCTATGGCGACAAGGCCGAGGACGCGCTCGCCAAGCTCAGGCGGCTTCTGCCGTCGGCGTGAGAACCAGGTGAGGGGCAGCGAGAATGCCGGAACATCGCCAACCGGAAACCAAGGTGCTGCGTGGGCGCCTGCTCTGGTTCACCGCCGATCCCGAAGAGGCGGGCGAGGCGGCGCATCGCTATGTCGAGGACGGCGCGATCCTCGTCGCGGACGGCCTCGTGCGACAGGCCGGGGAGGCCGGCGCGCTGCTCGCCGCCGTTGCGCCCGGCACGCCGATCGAGGATCATCGCCCGCACCTGATTTCGCCGGGCTTCATCGATCCGCATATCCACTTCCCGCAGACCCAAGTGATCGCCAGCTATGGCGCGCAATTGCTCGAATGGCTGAACAGATATACCTTCGTCGAAGAGCAGAAATTCGCTGACCCCGAGCATTGCGCCGCCAATGCGCGCTTCTTCTTCGATGAATTGCTGCGGAACGGCACGACGACCGCCGTCGCCTTTTGCTCGGTGCATCCGCAATCGGCCGAGGCCTTCTTCGCGGAATCGGAGCGCCGCGACACGCTGATGCTCGCCGGCAAGGTGATGATGGATCGCAATGCGCCGCAAGCCCTGTGCGATACGCCCCAGCGCGGCTATGACGAGACGAAGGCGCTGATCGGCAAATGGCATGGGCGCGGGCGCCAGCTCTACGCCATCGCGCCGCGCTTCGCCATCACCTCCTCGCCGGCGCAGCTCGAGGCCGCCGGCGCGCTCGCAAGCGAGCATCCCGACTGCCATGTCGAGACCCATCTTGCGGAGAACCATGCCGAGATCGCAAGAGTGCGCGAGCTGTTCCCCGGGTTGCGCGACTACACGGATGTCTACGAGCATTACGGATTGCTCGGCGCCAGGACCTTGCTCGGTCATTGCATCCATCTGAGCGGGCGCGAGCGCGGCGTCATCGCGGAAAGGCGCAGCGTCGCCGTCTTCTGCCCGACCTCGAACCTGTTCATCGGCTCGGGCCTGTTCGATTGGCGCGCGACGCGCGGGGCCCGCATGCGCATCGGCCTTGCGACCGATGTCGGGGGCGGCACCAGCTATTCCATGCTGCAGACGGCGGCCGAGGCCTATAAGGTGCTGCAGCTGCAAGGCCAGAACCTGCCGGCGCTCGCGGCCTTTCACGCCATGACGCGCGGCAATGCCATGGCGCTCGGCCTCGCAGGGCATATCGGTTCCTTCGAGCCGGGCCGCGCCTGCGACGCGGTCGTGCTCGATGCCCGCGCGACCCCCGCCATGCGCCATCGCATGCAGACGGCGCGCACGCTCGAGGAGGAGCTGTTCGTGCTGATGATGATGGGCTCGGAGCGCAACGTCGCCGCGACCTATGTGAGGGGAAAGCGGGCGTGACGGGGCAGGGCGGCCTGCTTCGAGCTTAAGGCCTTGCCGGTGAGGTCGGGGGGCTGCGCTATTTCTTCGGCATGGCGCAAGGATCGAGCTTGATCGAGCCCGTGGCGATATCCCCGGTGAGCGCGACGGCGGCGGCGCGCTGCATCGCCGCGCGATCCGAGGGCGAGGGGAACCAGGCGATCTTCGAGGCGCCGCTGCCGCGCTGGGTGGTGACGTCGGCGAGGATCGAGCCCGCGATCACCGAGAAGGCGCCGACCCCGAGGCCGACCTTCAGCACGCGCCCGAGCGTTCTCCAGCGCAGCATGATGCCCTGCGGCGCTTCGTCCGCGTCCTCATCCCGAGATTTCGTGCCGAACACCATGACCAGCTCCCCAGCCCCGTGGCAATTCGATAAAATTGCGCAGGATCCGATCATAGATCGTTCAGGTAAAGAACAGGTTGAGAGCCTCTACAGGTCGAGCTCGGTCGCGAAAGCGGCATGCTCGGTGATAAAGGCAAAGCGCGCCTCGGGCTTCGTGCCCATCAGCCTTTCGACCGCATCATCCGTGCCCTCGCGCGCTTCCTCGACGACCTCGACGCGCAGCAGCTGACGCTTCCTCGGGTCCATGGTGGTTTCCTTGAGCTGCGCCGGCATCATCTCGCCGAGCCCCTTGAAGCGCGACACCTCGACCTTGGCATTCGCCTTGAAGGACGATTTCATCAGCCGCTCCTTGTCGGCTTCGTCGCGTGCATAGACCGACTTGCCGCCATGCGAGAGCCGGTAGAGCGGCGGCACGGCAAGGAAGAGATGGCCGTTGTCGATCAGCTTCGGGGTCTGGCGCCAGAAGAAGGTGATGAGCAGCGAGGCGATATGGGCGCCGTCGACATCGGCATCGGTCATCACGATGACCTTCTCGTAGCGCAGCTCCTCGTCCTTGTAGCTTGCGCCCGTGCCGCAACCGAGCGCCTGGACGAGGTCCGCGAGCTGCTGGTTCTGGGAGAGCTTGTCGCGCCCGGCCGAAGCGACGTTGAGAATCTTGCCGCGCAAGGGCAGGATCGCCTGCGTGGCGCGGTCACGCGCCTGCTTGGCGCTGCCGCCGGCCGAATCGCCCTCGACGATGAACAGCTCCGAGCCCGCCGCGCCGGCATTGCTGCAATCGGCGAGCTTGCCCGGCAGGCGCAGCTTGCGGGTCGCCGTCTTGCGGGCGATTTCCTTCTCGGCGCGCCGCCGCAAGCGGTCCTCGGCGCGGTCGACGAAGAATTCGAGGAGCTTCGTCGCCTGGGCCGGAAAATCCGCGAGGAAATGGTCGAAGGGGTCGCGGATCGCCTGCTCGACGATGCGCGCGGCCTCGGGGCTCGCGAGCTTGTCCTTGGTCTGGCCTTGGAATTCGGGCTCGCGGATGAATACCGAGAGCATCGCCGCGCAGGAGACGGCGATGTCGTCGGAGGTGATGACGGCGCCGCGCTTGTTGCCGATGCGCTCGGCATGGTCGCGCAAGGCCCGCAGCAGCGCCACGCGCAGGCCCTGCTCATGCGTGCCGCCATCGGGCGTCGGGATGGTGTTGCAATAGGAGGAGGTGAAGCCGTCATCGACGGCGAACCAGGCGATCGCCCATTCGACCGAGCCGTGCCGGCCGGGCTTGTCCACCTTGCCCGAGAAGATGGCGTCGGCGACGAGCACCTTGCCCTCGATCTCCCGCGCCAGATGGTCCTTGAGGCCGTTCGGAAAACGGAACGTGGCCTCAGCCGGCACCTTGCCGTCCGCCGGCAGCAGCGAGGGCGCGCAGCGCCATCTGATCTCGACGCCGCCGAAAAGATAGGCCTTGGAGCGCGACATCTTGAATAGCCGGCGCGGATCGAAGCGCGCCTCCTTGCCGAAGATCTGCGGGTCGGGGTGAAAACGCAGGCTGGTGCCGCGGCGGTTCGGCGCCGGACCGACGGTCTCGAGCTTCGAGGTCGGAAGGCCGCGCGAGAATGTCTGGCGGTAGAGCATCTTGCCGCGCGCCACCTCGACCTCGAGCCGGTCCGACAAGGCATTGACGACGCTCACCCCGACGCCGTGCAGGCCGCCCGAGGTCTCGTAGACCTTCGAGCCGAACTTGCCGCCCGAATGCAGCATGGTCATGATGACTTCGAGGCCGGATTTCTTGGGGAATTTCTCGTGCATGTCGACCGGGATGCCGCGCCCATTATCGGTCACCCGGACCGACCCGTCCTCCTGCAGCTCGACCTCGATGAAGCTCGCATGGCCGGCGACCGCCTCGTCCATGGAGTTGTCGATGACCTCGGCGAAGAGATGATGCAGCGCCTTCTCGTCGGTGCCCCCGATATACATGCCGGGGCGCCGGCGCACCGGTTCGAGCCCCTCGAGCACCTCGATGTCGGCGGCCGTGTAGCGTTGCTCCCCCGGAGTGGCGTTCTGCGCCTGCGCCGCCGAGGTGACATGGCGCGCGAGCTTGGCGAGCGCCCTTGCGTTACGCTCATCCTCGCTCTCGCGCGGCGGCTTGCGCATCGCGGCGCCGCCCGTTCCGAAAAGATCGTTGCTCGCCATGTTCCGCCAATACAAAATGCCGAAGCCCGCGCGAATCAGTTGATTCGCACCTCTGCCAATATGCCACGAGGCTTGCCTGGCGGCTAACTGTGGCCGGAGCCGGGCGGCGGATTTTTTGGTGTCGCTGGCGGGCCGGGCGAGAGGTTTTCCGGGCCGCAGCGGCCAAACGGCGTAGGGCCGATCTCGAGGCGGCTTCAGGTGGTCCCGGCCAAGGCGGCGAGGCGCGGATCGCGCTTGCGCCAGGCAGCCTCGAAGCTCGCATAGTCGCGCTCGACCTCGGCGGCGCATTGCGCCGCTGCCTCGAGGAGCTGGCGCTGCCAGAGCTCGTCCTTGCCGAAGGCGATCACTTCCTCGGTGCCGGCCGCGCCCTTGCGCCCGCAGGCGCGCAGCTGGTTCCAGGCGGCGACGCAAGCCATGGTTTCGAGGGCGAGACCGAGCCGCTTCGGGCGCCCGACCAGGGCGTCGATCTCGAGGCGGTCCTCGGCCGGCTGCAGCTCCTTGAGGATGAAGGGTCCTTTCGAGAGCGATACCGGCTGCAGGAAAGCCGGCGAGCGCGCCTGCATCAGGCGTTGCGCGAAGACGACGCGCCAGGCCGCATCGGCAAATTCCGGTTGGGGGGTGTCGACGGCGGCGAGCACCGCCGAAGGCCAAGCCGATTTGATGTCGATGAGGCAATTGCCGTCGGGGTCGCCATGTCCCTTCACCAGGGCCACATAGCGCGGGCGGCCGAGGCTGCCCTTGCCGGCTATGCGCCCGGCGAAATCGCGCAGCTTCCAGAAGCTGTTCTCGCCGCGCTTCTTGCCGATGGCGGTGAGCGCGCCCTTGACCTCGGCCTCGAACGCAGCCTCCCCTTTCGGCAAGGCGAAGCTGCGCCGCCCGTCCTGCAACAGCTTGCGCCGTCCATGCCGTCCGACACGGCTGAACAGATCGAGCTGCTCGCGGTTCGAGCGCCCCGCGAGCCCGGACAGCAGATCGGCGACCGGCCCTCTCGCCAGCTCCCTCTCGATCCAGGCTGGCTTGCCGCCCGCGAGAGCCCCCGCATAGGCTTCGAGGGCGCGCTTGGCCGAACGCCTGGGGTCGAGATCGTCGGGCTCATGCAGGCGGATGGTGACGATGACGCTCGCCAGGAAGCGCACCATCTCGACCGCGGCCGGCATCAAGGCGGCCTCGTCGAAATCATTCAGGTCGAAATAGGTGAGCCGGTTGTCGCCCGAATAGGACCCAAAATTCTCGACATGCAGATCGCCGCAGCCGAAGATCAGGGGCGAGGGAGGCAGCGCGAGGGCCGTCAGCCGCTCGAAAAAAAGATGAGCGGTCGCCCGCAGGAAGGACGAGGCATCATGCGCCATCGCCTCGAATTTGCGCTGCAGGAGCCGGCTTTCCCATTGCGCATTGAAGGCGGCGATGCGTTCGGCGGCGTCGGTGTCCTCTGCCCTGCGGGACTTGCTCATCGGGTTTCCCTGAGCACCATTTAGCCGGGCCTTATCGGAGCACCATGACGGTTTGGTGACATTGTGTCAGTAAGCCCTTGGCCGCAGGGCGGTATCGGCGGCCCCGAGGTTTGCAGGCTTGCTTCCGGTCTTGTTTCTCCTGGTTTACCCGATCTTGCGCATTTCGGAGCCGAAGCCGGGCAGCCCGGCTTCGGCGGGGAGAGGGCAGGTACTCGCGCCCTCTCGAGGCCGTAACCCGCAATCCTCGAAAGAGGTGGGCCGATCAGAGCGAGTAATACATGTCGAACTCGACCGGGTGCGGCGTCATCTCGAAGCGGGCGACCTCGCTCATCTTCAGCTCGATATAGCTCTCGATGAAGTCGTCATTGAAGACGCCGCCGGCCTTCAGGAAGCCATTGTCCTTGCGAAGCGAATCGAGGGCCTCGCGCAGCGAGCCGCAAACGGTCGGGATCTTCTTCAGTTCGCGCGGCGGCAGGTCGTAGAGGTCCTTGTCCATGGGGGAGCCGGGGTCGATCTTGTTCAAGATGCCGTCGACGCCGGCCATCAGCATGGCCGCGAAGGCGAGATAGGGGTTCGCCATCGGATCGGGGAAGCGTACCTCGACGCGCTTGGCCTTGGGAGAGGCCGTCCACGGGATACGGCAGGAGGCCGAGCGGTTGCGCGCCGAATAGGCGAGCAGCACCGGCGCCTCATAGCCGGGCACCAGGCGCTTATAGGAGTTGGTCGAGGGGTTGGTGAAGGCGTTCAGCGCCTTGGCGTGCTTGATGATGCCGCCGATATAATAGAGGCAGTCCTGCGACAGGCCGGAATATTTGTCGCCGGCGAAGAGCGGCTTGCCGCCTTTCCAGATCGACTGGTGGCAATGCATTCCCGAGCCGTTGTCGCCAAAGACGGGCTTGGGCATGAAGGTCGCCGTCTTGCCGTAGCTCTGGGCGACCTGGTGGATGCAGTATTTGTAGATTTGCAGATGGTCGGCCATCTGCGTCAAAGGACTGAATTTCAGGCCCAATTCATGCTGAGCCGAGGCCACCTCGTGGTGGTGCTTCTCGACCTTCGCGCCCATCGCCTTCATGGCGGCGAGCATCTCGCCGCGCATGTCCTGCGCCGAATCCTGCGGCGGCACCGGGAAATAGCCGCCCTTGGTGCGGATGCGGTGGCCGAGATTGCCGCTGTCATAGGCCGTGTCCATATTGGTCGGCAGCTCGACGGAATCGAGCTTGAACCCTGTATTGTAGGGTTCGGAGGCGAAGCGCACATCGTCGAAGATGAAGAACTCGGCTTCCGGGCCGAAGAAGATGGTGTCGCCGATCTTCGAGGATTTGACGAAGGCCTCTGCCTTCTTGGCCATGCTGCGCGGATCGCGGCCATAGGGCTCGCCCGTGGTCGGCTCGAGAATGTCGCAGACGATCGAGAGGGTCGGCGCCGCGAAGAACGGATCGAGCGTCGAGGTCGATGCATCGGGCATCAGCGTCATGTCGCTCTCGTTGATCGCCTTCCAGCCGGCGATCGAGGAGCCGTCGAACATCACGCCATCGGTGAAGACCTCCTCGTCGATGAGGTCGACGTCGAAGGTGACATGCTGCCACTTGCCGCGGGGATCGGTGAATCTCAGATCGACATATTTTATGTCCTTGTCCTTGATGGTCTTCAGGACATCCTTGGCGGTCTGCATCAGTGTCTTCCTCCGGTTAGGGTTCGGGCAAGGTCAGGGGGGAACGAAATCAGGTGGGGCAAGTAGGCGATCGGCAGCTCCAGCCGGTCACAGCGCGTCCGAACCCGTCTCTCCCGTGCGGATGCGCACCGCGCTCTCGATCGAGTATACAAATATCTTGCCATCGCCGATCCGCCCGGTGAGCGCCGCCTTGCGGATCGCCTCCACGGCGCGCTCGACATGAACGTCGTCGATGACGGTCTCGATCTTCACCTTCGGCAGGAAGTCCACGACATATTCGGCGCCGCGATAGAGCTCCGTATGCCCCTTCTGCCGGCCGAAACCCTTGGCTTCAGTCACGGTTATTCCCTGCAGCCCGATTTCCTGAAGCGCCTCCTTCACCTCGTCGAGCTTGAACGGCTTGATGATCGCTTCGATCTTTTTCATGCGGGAACCTGATTGTAGTCGGAAAACATCTGCAAAGAGGCGATTAGAGCGCAACCCTGGCGGCGGTCAATCGATCTCTCGGCAAGATCTCTCGGTAAGATCCCTTGTTCCGTCCTCGCGGTGAGGTCGGATCGACAAGCCTTGGTCGGGAGCGGTGGCTTCATGGCGTCAGCATAGCAATCGGCATGCCGCCGCCCTGGATGACCCGCGCGAAGGTCTTCATGTTGAATTGCCTATCTTTTAGGCAATTCGCACAGCAAACAGGCGGATTTCCGCGCAATCGCGAGGCGCCTCCTGCCAGTTGGTTCCTGGAACCGCGAACGCGGCGCTGCTTGCATCCTTGCCCGGCAAGCGCTTCACTTTCGCCATGTCGAAGGGATTTGAGCTACTCACCCCGGCCGAGATGGCGGCGGCCGATCGTTATGCGATCGAGACCGGCACCAGCGGCTTTGCCCTCATGCAACGGGCGGGCGAGGCCGTGGCGCGTCTGGTCGCGAGCCTCGCCGGCGTGGACGGCGCGAGGCGCCGCATCGTCGTCCTGTGCGGGCCCGGCAATAATGGCGGCGACGGATTCGTCGCCGCGAAGCGCCTTTCGGAAATGGGCCTGACCGTCGAGGTCGCCCTGCTCGGTTCCCCGCAGGCGCTGCGCGGCGATGCCGCAAGCGCGTGCCGCGAATGGCATGGTCCGGTCGTGGACCCGTTCGGCCTTGCGCTCGACAGCGCGCTCATCATCGTCGACGCGCTGTTC
>JBIOEK010000016.1:0-18889 GCA_044445925.1 Hyphomicrobiales bacterium | reverse complement strand
GAGGCCGATTCGCCGCCCAGCTTGTCTTTGCCGCCTTCTTCAGGGAAAAGCTGCCACACAGCTTCGGAGCCTCTCCGAGAAACGGGGATAACGATTGAGCCTTTCCGCCTTTTTGACCTTTGCGGGCATCTATGCGCTGGCCGTCGTCATGCCGGGGCCAGGCGTCGCCACGGTCGTCGCACGAGCGCTCGCGAGCGGAGCCCGCCGCACCCTCCCCTTCATCTGGGGCATGGTGCTCGGCGATCTCGTCTGGTTCGCCTTCGCGGCCTTCGGGCTCGCGGCGCTGGCCCAGATGCTGCATGGCCTGTTCGTCGCGGTCAAATATGCGGGCGTCGCCTATCTGTTGTTCATGGCTTGGAAACTATGGACAGCGAAACCTGCCGAGCCCAGCCTAGATGACGACGCGCAAGGCGGAGCCGGGTTGAAGCTCGTGGCTGCCGGCTTGTCGCTGACGCTCGGCAACCCCAAGACCATGGTGTTCTTCCTCGCCATCCTGCCGCATGTGCTTGACCTGAACGCGCTCGGCAGCGCGACCTTCATGGAGCTCGCCGGAGCGATGGCGTTGATTTTGCTGGCGGCGATGTGGGCCTATGCGCTTCTCGCCGCGAGGGCGCGGCTCATGATCCGCGATGCCGGCAAGATGAGAACGGTCAATCGCGGCTCGGCCCTGGTGATGGCAGGCGCGGCCGGCGCGGTCGCGGTCAGCTGATCCAAATCGACAGCAGCCTGGCCAGTCGATCCCGGCCGATCGCGGTCGATCTCCTCGGCGCGCCTTGGAAGCGCGGCCGCCGGCCGGCGATCAGTGCAGGCTCACCATCATGAGATCGCTGTCGCGGGCGTTGACGAGTGCGGCTTCGCGCGAATCCGTGATCAGGATCGGCGAGCCGTCCGCCGCGAAGAGCCCGTAGAGATGCAGCCCGGGCTGGATTTTCGGCGCCTGCGGAAAGGCGCGGCTGACCTCGTCGGACAGCATGGGCTTCACATAGGCGATGCGCCCTTCCCCCAGAACGGCGAGTTCCTGGAGCGAGATGGCAGGGCCGCTTTCGAGCGTGGTATTCATGACCAAACCTCCGTCAGGTTCAAAAGCAATTATCGTGCCTTGTTCTTAAGACTTTGTCGCACGAACTCTCATTCGCGTTCATCGATGGTGATCTTTCGCGAAATTCGCTCCGAGATGGGCCGCGCGAGATCGATCGACAACAGCCCATGGGCGAGGTCCGCGCCGAGCACTTCGAGGCCGTCCGCAAGCAGGAAAGCCCGCTGGAACTGCCGTGCCGCAATGCCGCGATGCAGGAATTGTCGCTCTTTGTCGTCGTTCTGGCGGCCTTTGATGAGGAGCTGCTTGTCCTCGACCGTTATTTCGATGTCGCTTTTGGCAAATCCAGCGACTGCCAGCGTGATCCGAAGCCTGTCGGGCCCTTCGGCCGAAGGCGCGATCCGCTCGATATTATAGGGCGGGTAACCATCCCCGGTCGCCTTGGTGACCCGGTCGAGCGCCCGTTCGATCTCGTCGAAGCCGAGCATGAACGGCGAGGATAGACCATTTTGACGCGACATCATCCGAGCCCTTTCCTGGCGCCCATCGCGGCTGCAATGGTCTCGGATCGATGGCCGAACGCGTCCGCACCTCGTGCCTTCGCCTTCTTGCCATCGCTCTCGTCCGATGCGGAGCCCGAATCCCGGCGCTCCATGCCGCATAGTTCACATGGGAACTGGTGCGAGGCTGATCAAGAGTGCCTATCCGGGCCGAATCGGCTCCCTTTCCTCAGAAAGCAGCGCCAAAGCCGCGTCGAGCTCGGCATCGCCCGGTTCCAGCCGGAAGGGGCCCTCCAGCACGATGAGAAAGCAACGAACCAGCCGATCCGGATAGATGTCGCGCGCCAAGGCGCGATAGATCGCAAGCTGCGCCAGCGCCCGCTCCCGGGCACGGCCTCGTTCGGGCAGGCTCGTCTTGAAATCGGCGATCAGCACCGCTTCGGGCGTAACCGCCAGGCGATCGATACGACCGCTCACCGCCAACACGCTGCCATCGGCGAGCCTGATATTTCCGGCGACGCCTACCTCCGCGAGGCTGCGACCGGAGAACAGCGCCGCGACGGGCGAAACGGCGAGGAGCCCGAGAACCTTGCCCGTGATGTCGCGCAGGCGTTTCGCCGCGAGCCCGGCACCGGGATCGCCTGCCAGCAGCTCGGCCGCCTCGGCGCGCCGCTCGGGCGCGATCCCGGGCAGATGCTCGAGAAGCGAATGGGCGAAACGCCCGGCGAGCAGGGCTTCGCGATCGCTTAGAGATTCGGCAGGGCTTGCGGCGTCGGCGGCATCGAGCGCGCTCGACGGGCGCAGCGGCGGCCTCGCGACGGGCTCGGCTGGAGCTGAGCGAAACAGCCAATCGGGCGCCGCCTCGGCTGGAACCACCCTCGTCCCGGAAGCGCGCTTTCGCGGCCCGGCTTCTGCCGATACGCGCCAGCGCTTGATCGGCTCCTCGCCGGGCCCGGCCGGAATATCGACGAGGCCCGGCGGCAGCTTGGCCGCAAGCCCCTGCATGACCATGGCGTACCAGGACGTCTCGGGCACCTTGCCCCGCCGTGGGCAGCCGGCGACGATCAGCCGGTCTCTCGCCCTGGTCATGGCGACGTAGAGGAGGCGGCGATCCTCGCGGGCGAGGTTCGCCGCCGCGATCTCCCGTCCCTTCGAGGTGGCGGCGCAATCGAGCTCCTTGCGCGGCACCCATACGGGGACCTCTCCTCCGTCCGGCAGCGCCAGCGGGAAGAAGCGCTCGGATCTCTCATGGGAGGCGCAAGCATCCGCCAGGATGACGATCGGGGCTTCGAGCCCCTTGGCGCCATGCACGGTCATGACGCGCACCTCGCCGCGCGCGGCGGAAAGATCGCGCTTGATGTCCGCGCCGCTGGCCTGCAAGGCGTCGAGGAAACGCGGCAGCGAGGCCTTGCCGCCCCGCTCATGGGCGAGAGCCAGTCGCAACACCTCATCGCTCGCTTCCGCGGCCTCAGGGCCGAGGCGGGCAGCGAGCGCCTTGCGGCCGCCTTCGGGGCCGAGCAGCCTCGCATAGAAGCCGAAGACGCCCCGGTTCAGCGCCGCCTCGCGCATCGCCTCGAGGCGCGCATCGGCCGCGACGAGGCGTGCATCCGCCATTCGCCGTGCCACATCGTTCCCGCCCGTAGCTGCGCCGCTCCCGCTCTCGCGCAAGAGGGCTTCGACCGAAGAGGCGCCCGAGGCTGCCTCGCGCAGCGCTTGGCGCAAGCTGGCGCGGCGGTTGGGCGCGATGCGCATGAGATCGTCATCGCTCAAGCCGATGAGCGGCGATTTCAGCAGCTCGGCAAGCGTGAGGTCATCCTCGGGCAGCAGCGCCGCGCGGCCGGCAACGACGAGATCCTCAACCGCGATATGCGTCGAGAGCGACAGGCGATCCGCGCCCGCGACCGGCACGCCGGCCCGCTTCAAGGCCCTGATGACCGCCTCGAACATCTTGCCCCGACGGCGCACCAGGATCAGCACCTCCCCTGGATGCACGGATCGGCCGAGATCGCAGCCTTGCGCCATCCAGCGCCTGATCTCGCCGGCGATGCGGCGGGCAAGCTTGACCTCCGCGCTCGCCGGCAGCGCGCCGAGCTCCTGGGGGCGGAAGGGGTCGACGGCTTCGCTCTCGTCGCCCTCGACGACCGGCCAGAGATCGACGGCGCCGGGCTCGCCTTGCCGCGTGCTGAAATGCTCGGGCGGGCGCTCTCCATCCGAGGTGAGCCCCTCGTAATGCTCGGCGATGGCAAACACCGCGTCGACGGCGCCGAGCACGTCGCTCGTCGAGCGGAACGAGACGTTGAGCGTCTCCTTGCGATAGAGGTCGTGTCCCGCCTCCTTGGCGAGAGCCGCGTAATCGGAGGCGAAGCGATCGCGCATCAGGCCGAAGATCCTCGGCTCGGCGCCCTGGAAGCCATAGATCGACTGCTTCTCGTCGCCGACCGCGAAGACGGTGCGCAGCCTGCCGCCGCGGGCACCGCTTCCGGCGGTGAACTCGGCCGTAAGGTCGCGCAGGATCGCCCAATATTCGCTGTTCGTATCTTGCGCCTCGTCGACCAGAAGATGCTCGATCGTGGCGTCGAGCTTGTAGAGCACGAAGGCCGCGGAGGCGCGCGCCAGCAACCTGCGCGCCGCCGCGATCAGATCGTCGAAATCGAGCCCGCCGCGCTCCGATTTGAGCTTGGCGAAGCGCGCCCGCACGGCGCTTGCGAGGCAGAGCAGCGCCAAGCTGCGCTCGCTTGTTTCGAAGGCCTTGAGGCGCTCGAGGAGGCGCGACAGGCGCCAGGCCTCGGCCTGGAGCAGCTCCTCGATCGCCGGATCGGCCTTTCGAGCCGAGGCCGTGGAGAGGCTCGCCTGCGGTCTTTGCCTGTGTGTCTCGGAATCCCTGGTCAACAGCAATTCCGCGAGGGCCGCGAGGCGCTCGGGGATGGCGAGCCTCTCGAGCCTCGCCGCCGAGGCGGCGCGCGCCTGATCCTTGGCGCCGCCCTCGCTCCAGGCGGCGCCGGCGCGCCTCATGAGCTCGGCCTGGCTCGGCGAGCAGATTTCGCCTTCGACATCCTCTCTCGTCAGGCCGCCCCCGATATCGAGGGCCAGCGACAAATCATGGCGAAGCTTCGCGAGGTAACCGGGCTCCCTTGCGGCATCCGTCTTCCACAGCCGCAAGCCGAGCGCCGCCTCGACGACGGCGCCGAAATCCCTGGCGGAAACATGCTCGGCGACGCGCGACAATGCCGCCGCCAGCTCGGCATCCTCGCCCGAGAGCGCCTTCGCGAGGATGAAGCGCTGAGCCTGCGACATGAGCTCTCGGGCCTCTTGCTCCTCCAATACTGAAAAGCGCGCCGGCACATTGGCCTCGAAGGCGAAGGCTTGGAGCAAGCGCGTGCAGAATCCGTGGATCGTGTCGACGCGCAGGCCGCCGGGCGTCTCGATAGCGCGCGCGAACAGGCGGCGCGCCTCGTCGAGCCCATCGGCCGATGGCGGCTCGCCGCATATGTCGGCGATCGCCTGACGCAGAGCCTCGTCCTCGAGACCGACCCCGCGCGCCAGCTCCGCGAAGACGCGGTTCGACATCTCGGCCGCGGCCGCCTTGGTGAAGGTCAGGCACAGGATGCGCCCCGGATCCGCGCCGCCGAGCAACAGCCGCAGCACGCGATTGCGCAGCACCGTCGTCTTGCCGGAGCCCGCATTGGCCGAAACCCAGGCGCTCACGCCGGGATCCGAGGCGCGGCGCTGGCGCCTCTTGGTGTCGAGATCGGCGGGCAGCGTGCTCATTCCGCCTCGTCTTCCTCGGCGCTTTCGTCGGACCATTCGGCGAAGCGCGCCAGATGGTCGTAATCGCTGAAGGCCGGCGCATGGGAGGAGAACGGCTTCGAGGCGAAGCCGCGCCGTCCCTTGCGGTAATCGTTCAGCACCGAGCGCAGGCCGGAAAGATGCGCGGCCGCGAGCTCGCCGAGGGTCGCGGCGCCCGAGTCCTTGAGCCTGATCCTCTGCTCCTTGCCGGGCGGATTGCCGCCCGAAAGGGCGACATGGCAAAGCTCCGCTATGAGGCCGGCCGGAAGGCCTACCATGCCGCCTTGCGCCAGGATCGCCGCCTCGAGGGTGAGCTGCGGGCTGAAGCCGGAGAGCACGTCGCGATTGCTCGGCGGCGATCCGGTCTTGAAATCGACGATGGCGAGCGTGTCGTCGCGCAGCCACTCGACCCGGTCGGGGCGCGCCGTGAGGCTGAAGGCTCCGCCATCCTCGAGCGCGATCTCGAGCTGCGAGCTCGTCTCGACCGCGATGCGCCGGATGCTGGCGCGTCGCCTGCCTTCCCAGTCCAAATACCAGAGCGCCATGCGCCGGAAGCGCGGCCAGACCAGGCCCTCGACCTGCGGATCGTGCATATGGGGCTCGAGCAGCTCGCGGCCTATGCGCAGCAGCTCCTCGGCTGCGTTCGCCGGAAGGGCCGCGGGCCAGGCCTTCACGAAGCCCGCAAGCGCTTCGTGCCAGACCGAGCCCTGCAGGCGCGGATCGAAGGCGAGGCCTATCGGATCGAGCTTGTCGAGGCCGAGCACATGGTGCGCGAAGACCGCATAAGGATCGCGCAGCAGGGTTTCTACCGAAGTGACGCTCAACCGCCGTGGTTGCAGGTGAGCCTTCACAACGGGCGAAGGCCGCGGCACGGGGGCGAGCGGGCCGGGATCGTCCAGCATGGCGGCCAGCCGCAGATAGCGGTCGCCGCGCAGCTTGGCCGCGTTCCAGCCAGTCTCGCCGGCGACGGCGCGCAGCCTTTGCAGGAAGCGCGAGGGGATCGTGTCTGCGCCTTTCGCCTTGAGCGAGCGCGCCAGCACGCAGCGCCCGGCGCCGCAGGCGGCGACGAAATCATGCGCCATCTGTCCGATGCGGCGCTCGGGCGGGCCGAGGCCGAGCTGGGCCCGCATGCCGCGATTGAGGAAGGGATCTGTCGCGATCGCGGCGGGCCATGTGCCTTCGACGAGGCCACCCAGCACCACCATATCGGTCTCGAGGAGCCTCGCCTCGAGCAATCCCCAGATCTTGACGCGCCGATGCCCCGCGGATGTGGAGGTCACGTTGCGCTCCTCCATGAGGGCGCGCAGCGCTTGCGCATAATCCTTGAACTCGAGCTCGGGACCTTGGTCTTGGCATTCCGCAAGGTCGGCGAACAGCGCCACCAGTTCCTCGGCATCGGGGCCCACGAGCCCGCTCGTTCCATCCGCGCGGCGCGTCACGGCTGCGAGCGCCGCCGCGTGCCTCTCGGCGAGGCGGGGCAGCCCCGCCCCCTGACCATCCGGAGTCGCTAGAATAGGTTCGAGCGCCAGGGCTAGCGCCTCGATGATCGAGGCGGCCGCCGCGAAATCGTCCGCGCCGAGTCGGGCGCGCGGGCGGGAGGCGTGAGCAGGCGCGGCCCGCGCCGCCTCCGCGAGCGCTTGGCTCAGGCCTTGCGACGTGCCTGGAAGCCGCCGGCCGCGCAGGAGCGCGATGTCGATCGCGGCCGAGCCGCGCTCGAGCGTTTCACGCTCGAGGCCAAGCCGCGCCAAGGGGTGCCTCAGGAGCGCGACCAGGAGGTCGGCTTCGAACCCCGAGCCGGCCAGCTCCGCGATAATGAGCGCGAGCCGTCCGGCCGGCAGGCGCGAGAGCGCGACGCCCGCTGAATCGTCCGCCGTCACTCCCCATCGCTGGAGCTCGATCGTCACGCGTTCCGCCAATCCGCGATCGGACGTGATCAGGGCCGCGATCTCGTTTCGCGCCTCGATCGTCTCGCGCAGCGTCAGCGCGACGGCGAGCGCCTCGAGGCGCTCATCGGGCGCCTCGATGACGCAGATGCCCTCGAGGCCTTCGAGTCCACGACTTTCGTCCCCCGACGCGGAGGCGGCCCGAGCGGAGGCGGCCCGAGCGGAAGCGAGAGCGCCCCAGGCCTCGGTGGTTTCGGCGGGCCGCATCGCTTCGGTGAGGAGGCGGGCGCGAGGCAGGAGCGGCGGCGGCGTCGAGCCGATCTCCTCGACGTCTCGGGGAGCAATGCCGAAGCGGTCGAGAAGCCGGCGCAATCCATATTGGGGATGGCTGGGCGTCGGCTTCTCGCCGGCCAGCAGCGACCACGAATTTGCATCGAGGGCGCGATCGAGGCCCGGCAGAACGACCGCTCCGTTCGGCAACCGGGCGATGGCGGCGAGGAGGTCGGCGGTCGCGTCGATCGAGCCCGTCGAGCCCACCGCGATGACGGGATGGGGCGAACCGGCGCCCGAGAGGCGCTGCGCATAGGCGCGCATGAGCCGGCCATGGCGATCCGCCGGATCGAGGCGCAGGCGCTCGGCGAGCATCGCCGGCCATTTCTCGCCAGCGATCGCGAGAAAGGTCGCCGAGATGCGCCACATCTCCTGGAAATCCGCCGCGTCGAGCCGCGTCAGGGCATCGAGAGGCACGGCTTCGAGATGCATGGCGTCGATCAGCCTTGCGAGATCGCCGGCGAGCGACATCACGCCCGCCGCGCTCGAGGCCACGGCGAAGGTTTCCTCCTCCGGCAATTTCAGCGTGGCGCGATCGACCGCGGCGCTCCATTGCGCGACCAGGGTGGCAAGCAGCAGCAAGCGCTGCATCTCGCCGATGGGCGGTATGATATTCGCAGGCCCTTCGGGATCGGCGAGCTCCCCGAGCTCGAGCGCATCGGTCTCTCCGAGCGGCAGGATGCGCGGCAACAAGGCGGTGCGGCCGCCGAGGCGCGCGGCCAGCTTGCCGGCGAGTGCGCGGCCGGCGCGGCGCGTCGGCACATGGATGACCGAGGCGGCGACAGCCAGCGGATCGCCGTCGAAATCGATGAGGTCGCCGAAGGAGCCCTCGAACAGGGCGTCCGTCAAGCTGTCGAGGAAGCTCGCGCCGAACGGGATGCTGAAGACGCGGACGGGTCGGCCGGCCATTCGGGTCACTTATCGCCTGCTCATGGATCAGCCTGAGCATAGCGCCTCGAACAGGGCCCGCGTATGGCCCTGCGCCGAAGCTCGAGAGCGAAGGCCGCGGAAGGGTCGCGGCGAAGCGCTTGCCTCAGCTTCGCCTCATGGGGATCGCGCCCAGGAAGTCGCGCTTGCCGAGCTCGACGCCGCAATGGCGCAGGATCGCGTAGGCGGCCGTCAGGTGGAAGTAGAAGTTCGGCAGCACGAAATGATTGAGGAAGTCAGAGCCTTTCATATGGCCCTTATTGGTGCCGCCGACCGGGAAAGTGATCTCGCGCTCCGCCGAGGCATCGATCTTCTTCGTGTCGAGCGTCTTCAGATAGGCGACGGTCTTCGCCAGGCGCGCCTTGAGCTCGCCGATCGTGGTCTCCTTATCCTCATAGCCCGGAGGTTCGACGCCGGCGAGGCGCGACGAGCCGTTCTTGGCCTGATCCGTCGCGATCTGCACCTGGCGGGTAAGCGGGAACATATCGGGAGACAGACGCGAATTCAGCAGCACCGAGGGATCGACCTTCTTGGCTGCAGCATGAGCTTCGGCCTTGTCGAGAACGGCCGACAGCGCGTTGAGGCCGACCTCGAGAGCCGGGAGGGAGGCTTGAGACATCGAAAACGACATGGGAGGGACCTTCTGGGGTTGCTCGACTTTGCGCGGGTGATCGCAAGCGCGCGGAAGATGCACGTAACGGGGCGCCGCAGCAACCTCAACGTTTACCCTCGCCGCTCTCCACGAAAAACTTACGTTTTTCAGCGATTGCGGCGCTGATTGGCTTCAGTGGCGCTGTCCGCGAATCTCGCCTCCGCCCCGGCGATGGCCGAGGGTGTGCCCACATGCATCCAGAAGCCTTCGAGGCGCAGGCCGAAAAGCCTTCCCGCCGCTGCCGCCTTGTCGAAGATCAGGTTCATCGAGAAGGCGCCGTCGGGCGTGCCGGCAAAGAGGGCCGGCTTGGCGATCGTCACGCCGGCGAAGACGAAGGGGCAAACCTCCCTTTCGCGCCGGCGGCGCAGGCGCCCCTGGGCGTCCATGGCGAAGTCTCCGGCCCCGTCATAACCATAGCTCGTGGTTGCGGGCGCCAGCAGCAGCAGCGCGTCCATGCGCGCCTCGTCCCAATAGTCGATCAGGCGCCGCAGGTTGGGCCTTGGACCCTCGGCCCACAGATCGTCGGTGTTGGCGACGAGG
The DNA here is from genome assembly GCA_044445925.1 of Hyphomicrobiales bacterium. Lineage (GTDB taxonomy): Bacteria > Pseudomonadota > Alphaproteobacteria > Rhizobiales > Beijerinckiaceae > GAS188. The sequence continues at coordinate 9,235 of JBIOEK010000016.1, read as the reverse complement.
AAAGGTTCGTCGCCGAGCAGCGCCAGCGCCTTCTTGACGCCTCCCCCGGTTTCGAGGAGGCGCGCCCGCTCGTCCGAGATGACGATGCGGGGAGCCTTCGGGCCGCGCCTGCGCATATGCTGCTCGACGAGCCCCGCGAGGTAATGCACGTTCACCACCGCCTCCTCGATCCCGGCCGCGGCCAAGCGGTCGAGCATATGGTCGATGAGCGCCTTGCCGGCGACCTCGATAAGGGGCTTCGGCGTCGTCGTGGTGATCGGACGCATGCGCTTGCCGAGACCTGCGGCGAGGACCATGGCGCGGCTTGGTTTGGCCTTGGCGGCGTCGGACATGACCACTTGAGAACGGCTGTTGCGGGAGGATCAGCGGGCGAAGATGCCCGACAGGTTGCTCTCATACCAGAGCTTGAGATCGCGCAAGACCGGATGCGCCAAATTTCGCGTCAAATATTTTTTCAGCCTCGGCAGATGGGCGAGATATTGCGGCTTGCCGTCGCGTTTGTCGAGGCGAGCGAAGATGCCCAGGATCTTGGTCGCCCGCTGCGCCCCGAGCGTCGCATAGGCCGAGGCAAAGCTCGTCATGTCGAAGCCCTCCTCGCCGCGCTTGCGGGCATGCGCATAGGCGGCGATGAGCTTGAGCTCGAGATCGGGCGGCACGTCGATGCGGGCATCCTGCGCCAAGGATGCGAGATCATAGGCCGGATGGCCGATGACCGCGTCCTGGAAATCGAGGAGGCCGAGCTTGGCGAGCCCCTCCCGTTGCGGCAGCCAGAGCAGGTTCGGCGAGTGGAAGTCGCGCAAGCACCAGCTGCGCGCGCCGGTGACGATCGGCACGAGCGCCGAGCGCCAGATCCGCGCGAATTCGACGCGGGCGGAGGCCGGAACGCCCGAGCGCAGGATATGAGGCGCATACCAATCCGGCAGCAGGTCGACCTCGACGAGCAGCGCCTCGAGATCATAGCGCGGGATCTTGTGGTTTCGCCCCGGCTCGATCGGCAATGTCTCGGGAAGGTCGCGCCGGTGCAGATCGGCGAGCAGGTCGGCGGCCAGCGCATAGCGTTCCGGTATCGGTCCGTCGAGGCCGATGACGCCCTCGCTTCCCAAATCCTCGATGATCAGCAGGCCCGCGTCGAGATCCCGGGCGAAGATCTTCGGAGCCGAATAGCCGAGCCCCCTGAGTCCTTCCGCCATGGCCAGGAAAGCCTCGGCGCGCTCGGCGAGCTTGGCGATGGCGCTATAGGGCCGCCCGTCGCGCAAGGGCGGGCCGTCCGGCCGGGGCGGCGAGATCATCAAGATCGCGCTCGCTCCGGCTCGGCGCAGGCGCTCATAGGCTCGCGTCGAAGCATCGCCTTGGATGAAGTCGCGCTCGGCCGCGCCCCAGCCGCTCGCGGCGATGAGGTCGAACGCCGCCTTGACGAGGCGCAAGCGCTTCTCCCAGGCGCCCGAGCCGGTCAGCACGATGATCCGTTCCTCGGAGGCTCCATCGGCGGCTAGCCCGAGCGCTACATCCAGCCGTTCCTTCGTCGCATCGACGCCGGCGCGTTCGGGCCATTCGACGAGGACGAGCGCATTCTCCGACACCTCGTCCCAGCCGAGTGCCTCGAGCTCCTCGCGGCCGCGCAAGCGGAAGAGATCTGCATGGATCAGCGGGAAACGCCCGCTCTCATAGACCTGCATCAAGGTGAAGGTGGGGCTCGGCACCTCGACCGCGGCATCGCCCAGCACCTCGCGGATGAGCGCCCTGGCGAAGGTCGTCTTGCCGACGCCGAGACCTCCGGAGAGGGTGACGAGGTCACCCGCACCGACGAAGGTCGCAAGATGGCGGGCCAGGCGGCCGGTCCCGGCCTGGTCGGCGACGGCGAGCGTCCAGACGAAGCTGTCCACCTGGCTCTCCGGAGATTGCGGGACGATCGAGTCTTGCATGTTCAGCTCGCGGGATGCGCCGGAATGGCGGCATCCGGAAAGGTGCAGGTGACGGTCGTCCCGCGCCCAGGCGAGGAATCGAGCCAGACGCGTCCGCCATGCAGCTCGACGAAGGAGCGCACGATCGACAGGCCGAGACCGAGCCCGCGATGACGCGCGCCCGTCGTATGGCTTTCGAAGCGGCCGAAGACGCGGTCCTTGAGCTCTTCTGGAATGCCCCGCCCCTCATCGGAGACGGTGAACACGACTTCGCCGCCTTTGTGCTCGGCCTTGAGACGCACCGTCTGGCCGCTCGACGAGAAGCCGATCGCATTCGACAAGAGGTTGAACAATACTTGCCGCACCCGCTTCTTGTCGCCGACGAAGGAACCGATATCGGGCGCGCAGGCGATATCGAGGCGGATGCCGACCTCCGCCAGACGGTCCTGCACCCCCTCCGCCGCCGCCGACATGGTCTCGCGCACGTCCACCGCCCCGAGATCGAGATCGATGGCGCCTTTGTCGATGGTCGCGAGGTCGAGGATGTCGGTGACGATGGCGAGCAGCGCCGCCGAGGAGCGCGAGATATGCCCGGCATAGTCGAGCTGGCGCTCGTTCAGCGAGCCCACGGTCTGGTCGCGCAGGAGCTGGCTGAAGCCGATGATGTTGGTGAGCGGCGATCTGAGCTCATAGGATACGAGATGCACGAAATCGTCGCGCAAGGTGGCGGCGCGCTCGAGCGCCTCGTTGCGTTCGCGCAGCGCCTTCTCGGCGGCGACCTTGTCGGTCACGTCCGTGAAGGTGACGAGCGTCGCCCCATCCGGCAAGGGCGCGGCGGCGATGTCGAACTGGCTCCCGTCGCTGCGCGCCAGGCGCCGCTCGAGCGCTTGCCGCTGATCGCTGAGCCCGGTCACCACCGCGCGCACGGCCTCCCACACCCTTGGCATCCGGGGCGAGCGTGCGGCAAAGATCGATGATGGCATCGACATGCGGGTTGGTCTTGGGAAGGCCCGGCGACAATTTCCAGCTCGTCAGGAAGGCGAGGTTGTGCAGCTTGAGCTTGCCGTCCGGGCCGAAGACGGCGACGCCCTCCTTCAGCGTATCGAGGGTTTCGCTCTGGACGCGCGTCAAGGCCTCGAATTGGGAGGCGAGCTGCATCCTCTCGGTCACATCGTCGAACAGATAGGTGACGCCCCCCTGCGGGTTGGGCGAGGACACGACCCGCAGCGCCCTGCCATCGGCCGGGTACCACCAATCCTCGCGCGTCTCCACGGACTGGTAGGCGCTGAGAATCTGATTCTTCCAGGCGCGATAATCGCCTTGCTCGGGCAGGCGGCGCTCCGAGCGCAGCTTGTCGAGGATCTCGCCTTCGGTCGGGGCGTTTCGCAGATAGGCGTCGTCGAGCTGCCACATATCGCGATAGGCGCTGTTCCAGGAGGCGAGGCGCTTGGCGCCGTCGAACACCGCCACCGCGGTCGGCAGGCGGTCGATGAGCAAGGCATGTGCCTTGGCTTGCCTTTCGAGAGCAGCCTCGAGCGCCTCGATATCGCTCACATCGCGCGCCATTCCGGCGCCCCCCGCCGGTCCTTGAACGCTGAGCACGTCGAACAGGCGCCGCTGGCCCGCCGCGACGGCGTTGACCTTTTCGTGAAAGACACCGCGGTCGCGCAGCGTCTGCTCGGAGCGTTCCCGGTCGGCACGGTCGAGGAATTCGAGCCCGCGCGTGGCGGCATCCTCTTGATCGTGGGCTTCAACGCATTGAGCGTAGCTCGAATTGACCCAGGCGAGCCTTGCGAGCTTATCGCGCCGCCAGGCGGGGCCCGGCAGCGCCTCGAGCAGGGCCCGCAGCGTATCGGCTTCCTCCGACAGCTTGCGCAGGCTCTCCGACGCCTTCTGCAATTCGAGACGATCCCCCGTCGTCTCGCGCAGGCGCAGCACGGCACGCCCGGCGACCGCTCGGCCCTGGGCTTCGAGGAATTGCCCGCTGGTCGTCTGCATGGCGAGGTCGAAGCCTTCTCCCCGCGCGCGCAGCTTGTCGATCGCGCCTTCGATCGCGCTGGCGCGATCGGGGGGCAGCCAGGCTCCGAAGGCGAAGAGGCGACTGAGGTTCGATTGGACGCCGACGAAGCTCGGATCGCCTTCGACGGTCGGAGCCTCGCCCTCACCGGCCCAGACGACGAAAACCTGACGTTCCGCGTTGAGGAAGAGCTTGGCCCTGTCGAGCGTCAGCTCGGTTTCCTCCGCATGATCGGATAGCAGGCGCAGGCGCCGCGTCCAGAAATTGCGGGCATGGATGTGCAGCACCGCCACCGTGATCGCGAAGATCGTCAGCCCGACGATGAAGGCGACCGAGGCAACCCCGCGCGGCTCGTCGGGCAGGAAACCGAGATCGCCGAGCCGCGTCAGACCGGTCGCATCCTCGGCCGCGGAGGCAGGGAAGGTCGTGAGCCAGCCCAGGAGCGAGGCCGCCGTCGAACACATTCCACCTTGACGTGCCCTCCGCTGCAACGTGCCGCCTCCCGCGCTAGGCCCTCGTCGCGGACGGCAGGCGGCCGCCGCGAATCAGTTCTACCGCAATCTGCGACGAGGCGCGATCGAAGTCCCGTCACGATGCATTCTTTCCCCTGCTAAGCGGCGCAGACCTTTTCGTCATGCGCCTCTTCGCAACTCGACGCAGCCTCCATCCCGAGTCACTGACCAAGTCACCGACCAAGTCACTGACAGGCTTTTGCCTCAATAGCGATAATGGTCCGCCTTGAAGGGGCCGTCCTCGGGAACCCCGATATAGGCCGCCTGGTCCGGACGCAGCTTGGTGAGCTTCACGCCGATCTTGGCGAGATGCAAGCGTGCGACCTTCTCGTCGAGATGCTTGGGCAGGGTATAGACCTTCTTCTCGTATTTGCCGGCATGGCCGAATAATTCGATCTGCGCCAGCGTCTGGTTGGTGAAGGAGGCCGACATGACGAAGGAGGGGTGGCCCATGGCATTGCCGAGATTAACGAGCCTTCCCTCCGAGAGCAGGATGATGCGCCTGCCGCTCGGAAACTCCACCTCGTCGACCTGCGGCTTGACGTTGTGCCATTTGAAATTCTTCAGGCCCGAAACCTGGATCTCGTTGTCGAAATGGCCGATATTGCAGACGATCGCACGGTCCCTCATGGCGCGCATATGGTCGACCGTGAGCACGTCCTTATTGCCGGTGGCGGTGACGAAGATGTCGGCGCGAGGCGCCGCATCCTCCATGGTCGTGACCTCGTAGCCCTCCATCGCCGCCTGCAGGGCGCAGATCGGGTCGATCTCCGACACCATGACGCGGCATCCCGCCTGGCGCAGCGAGGCCGCCGAACCCTTGCCGACATCGCCGAAGCCCGCGACCATCGCGACCTTGCCGGCCATCATCACATCGGTGCCGCGCCTTATGCCGTCGACAAGCGATTCCCGGCAGCCATAGAGATTGTCGAATTTCGACTTGGTCACCGCGTCGTTGACGTTGATCGCCGGGAATAGCAGCTTGCCCTCCTTCTCCATGACGTAGAGGCGGTGCACGCCTGTCGTCGTCTCTTCCGAGACGCCCTTGATGGAGGCGGCGAGCTTGGCGAACCAGCCGGGCTTCTCGCCGAGCGTGCGCTTGATCAGGGCGTAGAGGATTTCCTCCTCATCGGAGCCCGGCTTGTCGAGGAAGGCCTTGTCGCCCTGCTCGGCTCTCGTGCCGAGATGCACGAGGAGCGTCGCGTCGCCGCCGTCGTCGAGGATGAGATTGGGCGTCCCGCCATCGCCCCATTCGAGGATCTTGCGGGTATACTCCCAATAATCCTTGAGCGTTTCGCCCTTCACGGCGAAAACCGGAATGCCGGCAGCTGCGATCGCCGCCGCGGCATGATCCTGCGACGAGTAGATGTTGCACGAGGCCCAGCGAATATCGGCACCGAGCGCCTTGAGCGTCTCGATCAGGACGGCGGTCTGGATCGTCATATGCAGGGAGCCGGCGATGCGGGCGCCGGCGAGCGGCTGCTTCGCCCCGTATTCCTCGCGCACGGCCATCAGCCCCGGCATCTCCGTTTCGGCGATGGCGATCTCCCTGCGGCCGAAATCGGCCAGCCCGATATCCTTGACGACGTAGTCCTTGCTCATGACGGCTCCGATGCGTGAGAGGCGGCGTTGCGGCCCCGCGACAGGCGCAGGCCGAGATGCGATGCTCCGGCGCCATGTAACAGCAAAGCCCCGGATGCGCAATCAAGATATAAGCATTTCTTTATATCAATTGCCCAGATGCGTCCGCAACAGCTCCGCGATCGCCTCCGCGGCGTGACCTTCGCCGTAATCATGAATGTCGCTTCGCGCCCGATAATCGGGCACCGTCCAGAGGCGGTTCCAGCCGGCCTCGACGGTCTCGACCCATTCGGTCTCCTCGCGCAGCGTCACGCAGGGCACCCGATGAAAATAGGCTTCCTTCTGCAATCCGCCCGAATCGGTGAACACGGCCGCCGCGTGATGGACGAGCCGGGCCATGTCCAAATAGCCGAGCGGATCGACGAGGCGCACACCTTTGGGTTCGATGCCAAGCGCCGCCAGGCGCTTCTTGGTGCGGGGATGGACGACCATGATGACCGGCTGATCGAGGGCCGCTTTCTCGAGCCAGGAGATGACGGCGCGGAAGCGCGCCGCGTCATCCGTGTTCTCGGCCCGGTGCAGCGTGGCGACCGCATAGGTCTTGGCCGCAAGGCCGAGGGTTTCGAGGATGCGGGAGCGCTTCTCGGCGCGGGCGATGGCGGCGAGCGTCGTGTCGAACATGACATCGCCGACCGCGTGAACGCCCTCGGTAATGCCTTCAGCCGCGAGATTGGCGATCGCCGTCGCGGTCGGGCACAGAAGGATCCGGCTCAGATGATCGGCGAGCACCCGGTTGATCTCCTCGGGCATGAGCCGGTTGAAGGATCTCAAGCCCGCTTCGACGTGGGCGACGGGAATATTGAGCTTGGCGGCGGCGAGCGCGCCGGCGGCGGTCGAGTTCGTGTCGCCGTAGATGAGCACGAGATCGGGCCGTTCATGGAGCAGCACCTCCTCGAGCTTTTCCAGCATGCGGCCGGTCATGGCGCCATGTCCAAGGCTGTTCACCTCGAGATTATGGGCGGGCCGCGGGATCGACAGCTCCTCGAAGAAGACATCCGACATCGCCGCGTCGAAGTGCTGACCGGTATGCACCAGGATCTCGACGAGGCCCGCGGCCGCGAGCGCCCGGCTCACCGGGGCGGCCTTGATGAATTGGGGACGCGCCCCCACGACGCTCAGGATGGACGGCAATGGGCTCTCGCTCTCGATGGCGGATGAGTTGATTATGGCTGGAGCTTCCTGCACAACCGACCAGGTTTTGGCAACTCTTCGCGGGCGGCGAACCGGGCTTCGTCATCTGGCGGCGTCTTCCGCGATGCCCAGGGCTGAGCCTTAGACATGCCTCGAGACCCATTTGCCGACATGAACGCGATGGTGCCGGCGGCGCTCGGGCTCGGCGGCAATGTCGGCGATGTGCGCTCGGCGCTACGGCGCGCGCTCGAGGCGCTCGCTTCGCACCCCGAGGTCGAGCTCGTCGCCAAGTCCTCTCTCTATCGGACCTCGCCTTGGGGACCGGTGGCGCAGCCGTCCTTCCTCAACATGGCAGCGCTCGTTCGAACGAGGCTCTCCCCGCATGGGCTTCTCGATCTGTGCCTCGCCATCGAGATGGCGGAAGGGCGCGTGCGCACCGAGCGTTTCGGCCCGCGCACGCTCGACATCGACATCCTGGCTTTTGGCGATCTCGTTTCCTGCGACGACAGGCTGACGCTTCCCCATCCCCGCTTGCTGGAGCGCGCCTTTGCCCTCGTGCCGCTCGCCGAGATCGCACCCGGTCTCGTGATCGGCGGCCTGGCTGCCGAGGAGGCCGCGGCGCGCATCGACCGCGCCGGGATCGAGAGGCTCGAGGGCTGATCCCCTACTCGCCTTCGTCGAATTTGTTGGAGATGAGCGCGGCGAGCGCGGCCAGCACCTCTTCGGCCTGTGCGCCATGCGCCGCCACGATGATCGAGGTCCCCTGGGCGGCGGCGAGCGTCAAGAGCCCCATGATCGAGCGCCCGCCGACCGTCTCGCCGAGCCGGGATACGCTCACCTCCGCCTCGAAGCGCTCCACGCATTTGACGAACTTGGCCGAGGCCCGCGCATGCAACCCGCGCTTGTTGAGGATCTCCAATTCGCGGGACAGCGGCGCGCCCTCGGGCACGCTCTCGAGCTCGGCCATGACACCCTCTAGAGCGTCATCGCTTCAGATGGCATCGCAGTAACGCCCTTATATTTTTGTTTGAGCATGATTTTTTCGAAAACCCGGTTTCCACGCTTCCGGATCATGCTCTAATGGCCGGCTAGAACTTCGCTCGCAACATTGATGTATTTGCGGCCGGCGTCCTTGGCACAGATGACGGCGTCGGCCAGGCACTTGTCGCAACGCACGCTCGCGAGCTTGATCAGCATCGGCAGGTTGATCCCGGCGATCACCTCTACCACGCGCCCGTTCATCGCCGAGATGGCCAGGTTCGAGGGGGTGCCGCCGAACATGTCGGTCAGAACCGCGACGCCTTGCCCGGTATCGACCTCGGCGATCTTGTCGAGAATCTCGCGGCGGCGCATCTCCATGTCGTCCTCGGGAGCAATGGCGATCGTGGCGATCTGAACCTGTGGACCGACCACATGCTCGAGCGCCGCACGAAATTCAACGGCGAGCCGCCCATGTGTCACGAGAACGATGCCGATCATCACGCTTCCGTCAAATACCCACCGCTCCGACCCAAGACGTCGAGGCCGGGCGGCTTTCACTCTCTTGACGCGTCCGCATAAGGCGAAAGACAAGGGAGGTTTCATACAGTCCCGCGCGCCCCGCAACAAGCGGCAAGCGAGGCAATGCGACACCGGCGACAATCGCGGTGAGCTCGCCGTGGGAAGGCAGCCTTTCGATGTCCTCCTCGAGATCGACCACGAGGCGCAGCACCGCGCCCGGCTCGTGCCGGTCGCGCAGGACGCCAAGACCGCGCGCCTCGAAGCGCCCGGCGATCAGGGGATGGGGGGCGGCGAGGAGCCGCCGGTTGAGCGCGGTCACCACCACGCGGTCGTCGGCGACCCAGGCCGCGAAGTCGCCGCGCGCTCGCGCTTGCGATATCAGAGCTTCGGCGAGGCTCGATTTGCCGGCACCCGAGGCTCCGCGAATGAGGATGCCGTTCTCGCCGATGGCGACGCAGCTCGCATGCAGGGTCTGCGAGAACTCGAGCCTCGAGCCTGTCGCGGCTCGACGCAGCAGGAGCGGATCCCTCTTC
>JBIOEK010000015.1:0-18917 GCA_044445925.1 Hyphomicrobiales bacterium | reverse complement strand
GTCGGCGCGAGAGAGAATGCGCCGCGTCGTGCTGCCCGAGGGGGATGACGGCCGCATCCTCCAGGCGGCGGCGGTGCTGGTGCGCGATCGCATCGCCATCCCGGTCGTGCTCGGAAGTCAAGAGACCATCTCCGCCTCGGCGCGGCGTCTCGCGATATCCCTCGACGGGATCGAGGTCGTCGATCCCGCCTCGAGCGACCGGGTCGGAGCCTATGCGGCGAGCCTTTGCGCCGCGCGAGACAAAATGAGCGAGACGATGGCTGCGCGCCTCCTGCGCAAGCCGCTCTATTTCGGCGGCATGATGCTTGGCGCCGGGGATGCCTCCGCGATGGTGGCGGGGGCCGCAAATCCGACCCGCAGGGTCATCGAGGCAGGCTTGATGACGGTCGGTCTCGCGGCGGGGATCTCGCATCCCTCCAGCTTCATGATCATGCTGGTGCCGAGCCGCGCAGGCGAGCCGCGCGCCTATGTCTACGCCGATTGCGCCGTCACCATCGATCCGACCGCCGAGGAGCTCGCCGACATCGCCATCGCCTCGGCCCGCAGCGCGCAACGCCTGCTGCTCGAGACGCCGCGCCTGGCGCTCCTCTCTTTCTCCACCAAGGGCAGCGCCAAGCACCCCCATGTCGACAAGATGACGAGGGCGCTGGCCCTCATCCGCTCGCGCGATCCCTCGCTCTTGGTCGACGGCGAGCTGCAGGCGGACGCGGCGCTCTCGCCCGCCGTCGCGGCAAAGAAGCTCAAGGAGCCGAGCCCAGTCGCGGGGGAGGCGAATGTGCTCATCTTCCCCGACCTCGATGCCGGCAATATCGGCTACAAGCTCACCCAATACATGGCCGGCGCGCAGGCGCTCGGACCTTTCCTGCAAGGCTTCGCGAAGCCGCTGAGCGATCTCTCGCGCGGGGCGAGCGTCGACGACATCGTCGCCACAGCCGCCGTCGTGCTGGCGATGGCCGGCTAGGGCGACGGCAGTTGAGAATAGCAGAGGCACAGACATCGCCGGACGCTCCGGGATCCGGCTCACCCCGCCGCGGCCCTCGCCAATCCGAGCCCCGCCAAGGCGATCAGGAGCAAGAGCGTGTGGCGCCGGAACTGCGCCTCGCTCGCGCCGAGGAAATGGCGCCCGCCGAGCCAAAGCCCGATGGCGAGCAGCGGCAGGCATAGCGCCGCGGCCGAGAGCGCCTGCGTTCCGAGCACGCCCTCCCTCGCGAGCAACAGGCCCGAGAGGATGTCGAGCCAGAAGAAATAGGCGATGAAGGTCGCGCGCATCACGGCAGGCTTCTCCGCGCTCGCGGCCAGGAACAAGGCGACCGGCAAGCCGCCCATCGCGGTCGCGCCGTTGACGAGGCCCGACACGCTCCCGACCGCGATCTCGCCCGCCGTGCCGACCGGGCGGGTGAATCTGTAGCCCGCGAGCAGCGCGAAGCAGGATGCGAGGAGGATCGCCGAGATGAGAATCCGCAGCATGGCCGGTTGGCCGACGGCCAGCACCGCGACGCCGATCGGTATGCCGAAGGCTGCTCCCAGGAGAAGCAGGGCCACCCTTCGCCAATCGACGTCGCGCCAGACCGAGACCGCTTGGAGGATCGAGGCCGAGATCTCGAGCAGCATCGCCACCGCGACCGGCAGCGCCGGGTCGACGAGCAGCGACCAGCTCGCGACCAGCAGCGCCGAGAAGCCGAAGCCCGAATAGCCGCGCGCGAAGGAGGCGATGAAGAGGAACAGGGCGAGCGCCGCTAGCGTCGCCCAAGGGGCGGAGCAGAGACCGGCCGGAAGGAAGGAGGCGCATGGCATCAAGCGATCAGCGGATGAGGGACGTTGATGTCAAGCTGAACCCTCCCTCACGTCTGCGTGTCACGGCAGGCCTCGTGCCTGCCATCCCGGCTCGAAAAGCGGTTTCCTCACCGATCGAGATGGCCGGGAAAAGCAAGGCCATGACGGAGAGGATCCTGCGCGACCCCCGCCGCTCATGCCACGCTGTAGGCTGCATATTTGTCGAGCAGGCGCTTTGGCTTCTTCAGCGCGTCGCGGCGGAAGGGATCGCCGAGCTCCTGCGTGACCATGACCTCGATGATCGTGCAATGCTCGTTCTTGACGGCCTGGCGCAGTGCATCCCCCACCTCTCCGGGATGCTCGACGCGAATGCCTTTCGCGCCCATGGCCTCGGCGATGCCGGCAAAGCTCGGATTCTCGAGATTGGTGCCGACGAACCGATCGGCGTAGTAGTCGATCTGGTTCTTCTTCTCGGCGCCCCATTGCCCGTTGTTGAAGACGACGGCGATCGCCGGAATTTTCTCACGGACGCAGGTGAGCGTCTCCTGCAGGCTCATGCCCCAGGCCCCGTCGCCCACATAGGCGATAGCTGGGCGCTCGGGCGAAGCGACCTTGGCGCCGACCGCGGTCGGGAAGGCGTAGCCGCAATTGCCGAAGCTCATCGCCGCAAAGAAGCTGTTCGGGCGCTCGAAACGCAGATAGCTGTTCGAGACCGAGCAGATATTGCCGATATCGGTCGTCACCATGGCATTGGCGGGCAAGGCCTTCTCGAGCTCGCGCAACAGGCGGCGCGGGCTGATCGGCGATCCGCCGCCCTGGCCCCATGTGTCGAGCTCCGCCTCCCAATCGCGCTTCTGCTTGTCGATCTCGGCGAGGCGCTGATCGCGGTTGCCGCGCGAGGCGAGCTCGACATTGCCGGTCTCGAGGCGGTGCCTGATCTCGACGGTCGCTGCGCGCGCGTCGCCGCAGACCCCGACCGCTGCCTGCTTCACGAGGCCGATGCGGCGCGGGCTGGATTCGATCTGGATGAGCTTCGCATTCTTCGGCCAGTATTCGAGCCCGTGCTGCGGCAGCGTCCCGAACGGTCCGAGGCGGGTGCCGATCGCGAGAACCACATCGGCCTGGGCGAGCAGCTTCATCGCCGCCTTCGAGCCCTGGTAGCCGATCGGGCCGCACCAGAGCTTGTGGCTCCTGGGGAAGGAATCATTGTGGAGATAGGTGTTGATGACCGGCGCCGAGAGATGCTCGGCGAGCTTCACCACCTCATCGACCCCGTCCGACATGACGACCCCGCCGCCCGAGAGGATGACGGGGAACTTCGCCGAGGCGAGGAGCTTCACCGCGGCCTCGAGGCTTTCCGGTCCGCCGGCGCCGCGCTCGACCCGGATGGGCTTGGGGATCGCCGCGTCGAACTCCCCGTAGAACATGTCGCGCGGGATGTTGAACTGCGTCGGACCGCGCTCGAGCATCGCGTAGTCGAAGCAGCGCGAGAGCAGCTCCGGGATGCGGGCCTGGTTGGCGCAGTGCACCTGGTATTTGGTGATCTTCTCGAAGAAGGGCAGCTGCTCGGTCTCCTGGAAGCCGCCCAACCCTTGCGTGTTCGAGCCGGTCTCCGGCGTGATCATGACGACCGGCGAGTGCGCCCAGTAGGCGGCGGCGATCGCGGTCACGAAATTGGTGATGCCGGGGCCGTTCTGGGCGATGCAGACGCCATGCCGGCCGACGGCGCGGCTGAAACCGTCCGCCATATGGCCGGCCCCTTGCTCATGCGCGACCGAGATGAAGCGGATGCCCGCAGCGGGAAACAGGTCGAGCGCGTCCATATAGGCGGAGCCTACGATGCCGAACACATGCGTGACGCCCTGGGCGGCAAGCGTTTCGACGAAGGCTTCGCTCGCGGACATTATGGTCATGACTGGGGTCTCCTCGGCCTCGTGTTTCCGCTTACATCGTCCAAAGCTGGTGCCGGCGCAATCGACGTTCGCGCATGGCGCCAGGCAGCCGCGCATCGACTCAAGGCAAAGCCGCGAGGCGCGCGATAGTAGGAGCGCCCGGCAGGGGGCCTATAGTGCCAGATAGGGCGATCCTTGGCGCCAGCCTCTCCCCTCACGATGCCTGCTGGTCTGCGCGATGGTGAAGCTCTTCGCAGAACCGATGTCATCCCCGGCGACCCCCGGCTTCGAGATTTGCCACCGACGGCGGCTTGCTTGGAAACCGGGGGAGGGAAGGGTATCCAGTTGCTTGGCGAAGACCTCGATTCCCTTCCCCTCGCGCTCCTGTCGCTGTCGCTCCGGAGCGCTCGGCCGGGAATGACACAGACCTTTACGAGCGTCCTGCGAAGCGAGGTTTGTGCTCACCCCCACACCACCCGCGCCGCCTGGCCGAGAGCCGCGATGCCGCCCTCGATCCGATCGCGCGAGATCGAGGCGAAGCCGAGCCTCAGGAAATTGCGCGGCGGAGCGTCGCCCGAGAAGAATATGTCGCCAGGCTCGATCAGCACGCCGCGCTTCTCGGCCTCCTCCGCGAGGATGTTGCAGTCGAAGCCCGCGGGCGCCGCGAGCCAGTAGCTCGAGGCGCCCGCCCCGCGCAGGCGCCGGAAACCGGGCAGGTGACGCTGCAGTGCAGGCTCCAGGATCTTCGCCCGCTCGCTGAGCGCCTGGGTGACGCGGCGAAGATGCGATTTGTAATGGCCAAGCCCCAGGAAGAGCGCGGCGGCGCGCTGATTGTTGGAGGGCGGGTGGCGCAGCATCAGTCGCCTGAGGGCCCGCAGCTCGCGCGCGATGGTCGCGGGCGCGATCATGTAGCCGAGCCGCAAGCCGGGCGCGAGCAGCTTCGAAAAGCTGCCGACATAGATGACGCGGCCATCCGCATCGAGGCTCTTCAAGGCCTGCGCCGGAGCGCCGCCCGCGGCGAGCTCGGCATCGTAGCCATCCTCGATGATGACCACGTCGTTGATGCGTGCGAGCTCGAGCAAGCTTTCGCGGCGCGACAGCGGCATCGTCACCGTCGTCGGACATTGATGGCCGGTCGTCACATAGAGATAGTCGCAACCGGCCGTCTCCTGCGAGGGCACGAGCCCAAGCGCGTCGATCGCCAGCGCCACCACCTCGGCGCCCATCAGGCGAAAGATGTTGCGCGCATCCGGGTAGCCCGGATTCTCGACGCCGACGCGGTTGCGCCTGCCGATGAACAGCTGCGCCAGCATGTAGAGCGCCTGCTGGGCGCCGACCGTGACGATGATCTCGTCGGGCGAAGCGAAGATGCCGGCGCGCGGCAGCACATGGATGCGCAGCTGATCGATCAGCTCGGGATCGTCGCCGTCGATCAGGTCGCGGGCCCAGTTCTGGATCTCCAGCACCGAGAGCGCGGCGCGCGCGCATTCGCGCCAATCATTGGTCGGGAAGAGCGAGGGGTCGAACTGTCCATAGAGGAAGGGGTAGGGATAACGCAGCCAGTCTCGCTGCTTGACGATATTGCGCTGCTCCGAGGGCTGCAGCGCTAGGCGATCTCGCCATCGCGGTCCCCCGCTCGGGCTAGCCGGCTCGCCCCTGGCCGTGCCGGCCTCGGGCCTCGAGGGAAGCTCCTCGGCGACGAAGTAGCCGCTCCTCTCTCTCGAGCTGAGAAAGCCTTCGTCGATGAGCTGCCGATAGGCGAGCACGACGGTGTTGCGCGCCACGGCAAGGGACGAGGCGAGCTCGCGGCTCGAGGGCATGCGGGCGCCGGCGACCAGGCGGCGCTCCTCGATGGCACCGACGATCATCTGCCGGATCTGCACTTGCAGCGAGCGCTCCCGCGGGGCGAAGTTCCGCAGCAGGACGCCCCAGTTGATGCCGCTGTCGCCCTCGGCGAGCTTGGCTTCGTCGCTCTCCTCGAAGGGCAGGGGAAGCGTTCCGTGGTCCAATTCCGAGATGTCCTCTGGCTCTACGCGGCTTCGAAACCCGCGGCTGGATGGGTCCAGTTTGACCTATTCGGCGCCGGAGTGGAAGCTGGAGTCTCGGGTCATGACCGCTCGCACGGGTGCAACGCCGAGGAGGTTCCGGCCTATCCCTCCCCCACTTCGTGTGGGAGGGATATCGCAAAAGCATCTTCTCGGCTGAGCCGCCCCGGCGGGAGATGGCCTGCTACTCCGGATCGCGATTATGTGCGAGAATAAACGGTTGAAATGGTGTGCCGTTTCAGCCTGACGTATCCGGCTCTACGGCTCCAACAGAAGGGCAGTGAAGATGACGCTCGCGAAGCAGGATCTCGGCGCGCGGTCGACCGCCGCGCCCGCAGCGAGATATATGAGGGTCAGGTTCGCGATCCTGTTGTCGCTGTCGCTGATGTATTTCATCGCCTATATCGACCGCACCAACATCTCGGTCGCCGCCCCGCTGATGGCCAAGGAGCTCGGTCTCGACAAGACCCAGCTCGGCTTCGTCTTCTCGGTCTTCGCCTACCCCTACACGGTCATGCAGATCGCGGGTGGCTGGCTCGCCGATCGGTTCGGGCCGCGCCTCGTTCTGCTGCTCTTGTGCCTCGTCTGGTCGGCCGCGACCTTCCTCACGGGGACCGTGGGAGGCGCGCTCTCGCTCGTCGTGATGCGCGTCGCCGTCGGCATAGGGGAGGGGGGCGCCTTTCCGGCAGCGACCCGCGCCATGACCTTCTGGTTTCCGCCCCGGGAGCGCGGTCTGGCGCAAGGGATCACTCACAGCTTCGCGCGGCTCGGGGGCGCCGTGACCCCCCCGCTCGTGGTCGCGATCGTCGCGGTCTGGGGCTGGCGGGCGGCCTTCTATGCGCTCGGCGTGCTCAGCGCCGTCTGGGCGGCCTGGTGGTGGTATTCGTTCCGCGACACGCCGCAGGAGAAGCTCTCGGTCTCGCAGGAGGAGCTCGCGGAGATCGGCGTTCCCGAGACGAAGGCGCGCCTCGAGGTCACGCCCTGGAAGGCGATGATCTCGCGCATGTGGCTCGTGACCGCGGTCGATTTCTGCTATGGCTGGTCGCTCTGGGTGTTCCTCACCTGGCTGCCCTCCTACCTCTATGAGGCGCGCGGCTTCGATCTCACCAAGATGGCCCTCTTCACCTCTTTGCCTCTCGCAGCCGGCGTCGTCGGCGATACGCTCGGCGGCGTCGTCTCGGATGCCATCTACAAGCGCACCGGCAATCTGCGGCTGGCGCGCTGCGCCTTGCTCGTCTTCGGCCTGGTCGGGGCGCTCGTCTTCCTGGTTCCCGCGATCAGGACCGCAGACGGCATGGTCGCGGTCTGGTGCCTCACCGCCTCCTTCTTCTGCCTCGAATTGACCAATGCGGTGCTCTGGTCGCTGCCGATCGATATCGCCGGGCGCTATGCCGGGACCGCGGGCGGCATGATGAATACGGGCTTTGGCCTTGCCGGCATGGTCTCGCCGGTGGTGTTCGGCTTCCTGATCCAGCATACGGGCAGCTATGTCGGGCCGTTCGCCATCACCAGCTGCCTGCTTGCCGTCGGCGCGATCGGTGCCCTGTTCATCGATCCGAATCGCAAGGTGGACGAGGCCTTGCCGGCGGCGGCCGCATGATGAGGGGCCGACGGTCGAGCGCGCTCCTTTTCCGGCAAGCCAGGCCTTTGGGGAATAAAGCTCAAGCGCCCAAGAAATCGGTGAATCGATAGTGCTCTTGCAGATCGGGGGTGATGCTCGGCGCGACTCCCTCTTATATGGAAGCTGCTACTAGGGAGTTCGACGTGCTCGACAAAGCTCCGGCGCCATCGGAAATCCACGCCCTCATCGGCGGCCTCATGGCTCGCGCCCGTGCGGCGCAGCGCCTCGCCGACGGCTATGACCAGGCGCGGACGGACCTGATGGTCGCCGCGGCCGGCTGGGCCATCATGGAGCCTGCCCGCAATCGTGAGCTCGCCGAATTGGCGGTCGCCGATACCGGCCTCGGCAATGTGGCGGATAAATTCGCGAAGAACCACCGCAAGACGCTCGGCCTGCTGCGCGACCTCGAGGGGGCCAGGTCGGTCGGGGTCATCGCCGAGCATCCCGAGCTCGGCGTCACCGAAATCGCGCGGCCGGTCGGCGTGGTGGCGGCGATCACGCCTTCCACCAATCCCGGCGCCACGCCGGCAAACAACATCATCAACGCGCTCAAAGGCCGCAATGCCGTGATCCTGGCGCCTTCGCCGAGAGGCTGGAGCACCTGCGCGCGCCTTGTCGGCTTCATCCACGCCGAGCTCGACAAGATCGGAGCGCCGCGCGATCTCGTGCAGCTGCTGCCGGCGCCGGTCACCAAGGAGGCGACGCTCGAATTGATGCGGCGCTGCGATCTCGTGGTCGCCACGGGGTCGCAGTCGAATGTGCGGGCGGCCTATTCGAGCGGCACCCCCGCGCTCGGGGTCGGGGCCGGCAATGTCGCATCGATCGTCGATGCGGGCGCCGATATCGAGCAGGCGGCGGGGATGATCGCGCGCTCGAAGACTTTCGACAACGCCACGAGCTGCTCCTCGGAGAACAGCCTCGTCCTCGACGCGGCGATCTACGCCGCGCTGCTCGCGGCGCTCGCTCGCCAGGGCGGAGTCATGCTCGACGCCGCCGAGCGCGAGCGCCTGCAAGCCGTGCTGTTCCCGGGCGGCAAGCTCTCGCCCGCGCTCACGGCGAAGGACGCGGCGACCATCGCGGCAGCTTCCGGGCTCAACGAGGCGCGATTTAAAGGCGCAAGCTTCCTCATGGTCGAGGAGAGCGGCTTCGGGCGCGATCACCCCTTCTCGGGCGAGAAGCTTTCGCCCGTGCTCGCCGTCTACCGTGCCGATGATTTCGAGGAGGCCTGCCGCATCGTCGAGAAGATCTATGCTTATCAAGGCGCCGGTCACTCGGTCGGCCTGCACACGCGCAATGATAAGCAGGCGCTCGAGCTGGGCTTGCGCCTCCCCGTCTCGCGCGTCATCGTCAACCAGGCCCATTGCATCGCGACGGGCGGCAGCTTCGACAACGGGCTGCCCTTTTCTCTATCCATGGGGTGCGGAAGCTGGGGGAGGAACAGCTTCTCGGATAATCTGACCTTTCGCCATTTCCTCAATGTCACCCGCATCGCGCGGCCGATTCCCGAACGCGTCCCCGACGAAGCCGATTTCTTCGCCGCCTATTTCGCCGCGGCGGGAAAATGAGGATTGATACTTGCGACTCTGCGCTGGCGACGCGCGTTGGCGGCGATGCGCGTCATTTTTCCCGCTTGCGAGATCTTGCAAATCTACCTGTCATTCCCGGCCGAGGGCTCCCATCTGAACTGCATCGAAGTGCTTGCAGACCCGCTGCCCATGGGAGCACGAGGGGAAGGGAATCCGGATGCGCCAAGGCTCATGGATCCCCTTCCCTCGCCGCCACTTTTGGCGGTCCCGCGAACTCGCTACAGCCCTCCCTGTGGCGGCTCGCCGGGGATGACACCAATCTCGCGAGGATTCCGCGATCCCCGGATCAAGTCCAGGGGGAGAGAGGGCGAGTGCGAGCTGCGACGCGAGACCATCCGTGAACCCCGTGGCGACCCTACGTGACGTCGTGATCGCGCATGCCTCGCGCGACCCCGCCGCGCCCTTCCTGATCGCGCCCGACAACATCCACGAGCCCGGACGCATCCTGAGCTATGGCGAGCTGTTGCGGCTGTCGCTTGGGCTCGCCGAGCATCTGCGCTCGCGCGGTCTTGCGGCAGGCGACAAGGTCGCGCTCCTCCTGCCGAACGGCTGCCAGACCGCCGCCCTCTTCCTCGGCGCCATGATCGGCGGCTTCGTCGTGGCGCCGATGAACCTGCGCGCCTCGCGTGGAGCTTTGGCCCATGCGCTCGACCATTGCGACTGCAAGATCCTGTTCACTTGCGCCGAACAGGCGGAGCAACTCGCGGCCGCAATGCCGCTCATCTCCCGCGCCTTCGAGACCGAGACCATCGACATCGACGCGGCCGAGCTTTTCGAGGGCGCTTGCGAGCTCGGCGACCTCGAGCCCATCGGCGCCGACGACCCGGCCCTCCTGATGTACACATCCGGCACGACCGGCACCCCGAAGGGGGTCGTCCTGAGCCATCGCAATCTCATCGCTGGCGCTCGCGCCGTGGTCGAATGGCATGGCCTCGGCGCGGCCGATCGCGTGCTGAGCTCGCTGCCGCTCTATCACATCAACGGCCAGGTCATCGCGACGATCGCGCCCTTCCTATCGGGCGGCAGCATCGTCGCCCCGCATGCCTTCTCCGTCTCGCGCTGGTGGGAGGATGTCGAGCGTTATCGCTGCAGCTGGATCAACCTGGTGCCGACCATCATCGCCTATCTGCTCAATGCGGCGGGCTCCGCCGCGAAGCGCGGCTTCCCCAATGTGCGCTTCGGCCGCTCGGCCTCGGCGCCCTTGCCGCCCGAGCATCATCGCGCCTTCGAGCAAAGCTTCGGCATCAAGGTGGTGGAAGCCTTAGGGATGACGGAATCCGCCTCCGTCGCCTTCTGCAATCCGCTGGAGCTGCGCAAATTCGGCAGCATCGGCCTTCCCTGCCATGTCGAGGCGCGCATCGTCGATCGCGAGGGCCGCGCGTTGCCGGACGGCGAGGCTGGCGAGATCCTGTTCCGCGGCGAGAATGTGATGCGCGCCTATTACAAATCGCCCGAGCGCACCGCCGAGGCGATCGACGCCAAGGGTTTTCTGCATACGGGCGATCTCGGCTATCGCGACGCGGACGGCTTCTACTTCGTCACCGGGCGCCTCAAGGAGCTCATCATCAAGGGCGGGGAGAACATCGCGCCGCGCGAGATCGACGAGGCGGTGCTGGCGCACCCTTGCGTGCTCGAGGCCGCAGCTGTCGGTGTGCCCGACAGGAATTACGGTCAGGAGATTCTCCTCTGCGTGGTGATCAAGCCCGGAAGCCTCTGCGAGGAGGCGGAGCTGCGCGCCCACTGCGTCGAGCATCTGGGTGCCTACAAGACGCCACGCTACATCAGCTTCGTCGGCGAGTTGCCCAAGGGGCCGTCCGGCAAGGTGCAGCGGCTGGCCCTGGCGCAGGATTGGGGTGGGTGAGAAAGAAATCTGATCGACGTGGTCAAGAGCCGCTTCGATTGCCTTGCGGTCGGCGCGCGTCGCAGCTATGTTAGACATAATTCGATTTTGTCCGACACGGAGCCGGCGCGATGTCCAATTCCATCGGGAAGAAAGCCGGTCGCCGCGAGGACGGCGACAAGCTCGCCGGCAAGCGCATCGCCGCCGGCCGCTTCGTCGCGGAAAGGGAACGATCGAAGATCGGCAAGGCGAGATTCGAAGCCGTGATGCAAGCTGCCGAGCGATCGGGTTTGTTGCGCCAGAAGAGCAGCCGGATCGGCGGGCGGGTGAGCCCCGCCTTGGTCGAGCAGGCCAAGAAGCAGACCGGCATCGAGACCGATACCGATCTGATCGAGTTCGCGCTCGCGAGCGTCGCGCTCGAGGACGAATTCGCGCAAGCCTTCAAGGCGTCGAGGGGCAAGGTCGATCCGGATTTGAAGCTCGGCTTCTGAGTTGGCCGAGTTCGATTTCGACGCGGCACGAGGCTGGGCGCGCTTCGATCCGCAAAGGACCCTCGCGAGGCGGCGCGATGAAGAGCTGCCGTTCATCAGGGAGGGTTCGATCGGCGGGCAGGGGCTCTTGCTCGATACCTGCGTCTATGTCGATCAGATGCAGGACCGATCGCCCGAGGCACTCGACGATCTGATCGAGCAGCGACAGGTCAACCATTCGACCGTCGCCATCCAGGAGCTCATGCACATAGTGGGCGTGCTCGATCCCAAGGACGCGCGGACGCCGGGCGTCATCGCCGAGATCCGAAAGCAGGTTCGGGCCATGCCGGCGCATCGGATTTTTGCTCCCGAGCCGGATGTTCTCGGAAGAGCCGCTCTGCTATCGGGAATGCTCTGCCGTCTCCAGGGCTATGCCAATGATCGCAAGCTGCGCGCCCTTCAGGATTGCGTGTTGTTCTTGCAAGCCCGGAAGCTCGGACTGGTCGTGTTGACGGCAAATGTGAGCGACTTCGATATCTTGCTACAGCTGATCCCCGTGGGGCGCGCGATATTCTATCGGCAAAAATAGCGCTTGCGCCGGCTAATGCGGGTCTCACCGCCGAGTGACTCGCGCTCGATCGTCATCAAACTGTTCAAATCTGCCGGCATGCTGCAATCAAGCTAAGTGTTCCGCCGGACGTCATCTGGTGGAGTATCGGTATCATTGGCGTAAGGGCAAGACACCCTGACGGCGTTACGATTCTATGCATGGCATAGGTCCGCTAAGACTTGAATTTAACGCGGCTCGATGTGGCCGCGCGTCTTGATCGCTACTGCCTTTATTCCTCGAAATGCGCAAGGCGGGCGTTGGAAAGTTGGCTCGGAATAGGCAGGATAATTCGGAGCGATGTCATGCAAGAGCACGAGTTGCGCGGCCTGATCGCGCAGGTGAAGGAGGGCAAGTTGTCCCGCCGAGCCCTCGTCCAGAAGATGATGGCTGTCGGTCTCACGGCGCCGATGGCCGGGCTGATGCTGAGCCATTCGGGCGTCGCCTTCGCCCAGGAGGAATTCGCCTACAAGCCGACCAAGGCCGGCGGCGGCGGCCCGCTGAAGCTGCTCATATGGCAGGCGCCGACGCTGCTCAATCCGCATTTCTCGGTCGGCCTCAAGGATCAGGAAGCCTCTCGCCTTTTCTACGAATCCCTTGCCGGCTGGGACAGCGAAGGGAATTTGCGCCCGATCCTCGCCGCGGAAATTCCGAGCATTGAGAATGGCGGTCTCGCCGCGGACGGCAAGTCGGTCACATGGAAGCTGAAACGGGGCGTCAAATGGCATGATGGGACGCCATTCACGGCCGATGACTGCGTATTCAATTGGCAATACGCCGCCGATCCCGCGACCGCCGCGGTCACCATCGGCACCTATAAGGACATCGCGGTCGAGAAGATCGACGACCTAACGGTGAAGGTGATGTTCAGGAAGCCGACCCCCTTCTGGGCAGATGCCTTCGTCAGCCTCGCCGGCATGATCGTCCCCAAGCATCTGTTCGAGGCTTATAAGGGTGCCAATTCGCGCGAGGCACCCGCAAACCTCAGCCCGGTCGGCACGGGCCCTTATCTGTTCGTCGACTTCAAGCCCGGCGACCTGGTGCTCGGCAAGATCAATCCCGGCTACCATGTGCCGAACCGTCCGCATTTCGATACGCTCGAGCTGAAGGGCGGCGGCGACGCCGTCTCGGCCGCGCGCGCCGTGCTGCAGACCGGCGAATACGACTTTGCCTGGAATCTGCAGGTCGAAGACGAAATCCTCAAGAATATAGAGGAGGGCGGCAAGGGCCGTATCGTCTTCATTCCCACCGCCAATATCGAGCACATCCAGCTCAACCGCACCGATCCTTGGACGGAGGTCGACGGCGAGCGCTCTAGCCTCAAGACCAAGCACCTGACCTTGAGCGACAAGAGCGTGCGCGACGCGCTCAACCTCCTGGTCGATCGCGGCTCCGTGGAGAAGTTCATCTACGGCCGCACCGGCGTTGCAACCGCGAATTACGTGAATAATCCGGCGCGCTTCGTCTCGAAGAACACGAAGTGGGAATTCAGTCCCGACAAGGCCAACAAGATCCTCGACGAGGCCGGCTGGAAGCGCGGCTCCGACGGCATCCGCGAAAAGGACGGCAAGAAGCTGAAATTTGTCTTCCAGACATTCGCCAACGCGCCGCGCCAAAAGACCCAGGCGATCGTCAAGAAAGCCTGCGAGGCGGCCGGCATCTCGATCGAGATAAAGGCAGTGGCGGCCGCGGTGTATTCATCGGCGGATGTCGCAAACCCCGATACCCGTACGCATTTCTACGCCGACCTGCAGATGTACACGGCGGCCATGTGGCAGCCGGACCCGGTTCTGTTCATGCAGCAATGCGTCTCTTGGGAGGCCGCCACCAAGGCGAACAAATGGCAGGCCCGCAACATCCCGCGCTGGCGCAGCGATGAGTATGACGCCGCCTATCGGGCTGCCGAGAGCGAGCTCGATCCGGTGAGGCGCGCGGCCCTGTTCATCAAGATGAACGATCTGGTGATCGAAGATGTCGCCGTGATTCCCGTTGTCTACAGGCCGTGGGTCGTCGCGCTGAAGAACGGTGTCAGGGCCCCCCTCAGCGGCTGGGACAGCAGCTTTTGGCAGATCGCGGACTGGTATCGCGAGGCGTGAGCCGGCCCGCGACAGGTTGAGAGCATGCCCCTTCATCCCTTGACCAGCCAGATCGTCGGCAGCTACGCCAAGCCGCATTGGCTCAACCGTCATCAGCGCATGCGCGCTCTCGATGGCAGTGCGTGGCGGCCCGAGCCCGAGGTCTTGCAAGACGCGAAGCGGGATGCGGCCCGGCTCGCGATCTACGAGCAGGAGCGCGTCGGGCTCGATCTCGTCACCGACGGAGAGGCGCAGCGCGCAACCTATGACCGCGACTTCCTCGCCGCCCTCTCCGGCATCGATCTTGCGCATACCGACGTCGTCATCCCCCCGCAGACCAGCGGCCCGCACCGGCGCGACTATCGCGGCTGGGAGGAATACGCCGAGATCGGCCGGGCGCTGCCCCTCGTCACGGGGCCGGTCCGCTTCCAGCGCTCGGTAGCGCGCGACGAAGCCGTGTTCGCAAAATCCGTCGCCTCGAAGCCGCTGAAGACAACCGTGATCGGGCCTCTCTCCTTGTCGCGCCAGGTATCCGATCGCCATTATGGCGATCGCGATGCGTTGATCCTCGATCTCGCAGCGGCGCTCAACCAGGAATTGCGGGCGCTTCAGGCAGCCGGCGTCGATGTGCTGCAAATCGACGAGCCGGCCTGGCATTTCGACCTCGATCTCGCCAGGCGCATCGGGCATCAGGCCATCACGCGCCTGGTGGAGGGGATCTCGATACCGATCGTCGCGCATATCTGCTACGGCTACGCGATCATCTACAAGGAGAAATCGGCCAGCAGCGACTACCCCGAAGCCCTCGAGCTTTTGGCCGAATGTCCGATCGCCGGCATCAGCCTTGAATACCAGCAGCCCGGGCACGCCCCGTCGATCCTGAGGCATTGTGGCGACAAGCACATCCTGCTTGGCCTTCTCGATCTCGGCAGTCCCGAGGCCGAAACGGCCAGCCACGTCGCCGAGCGGTTGCTCGCCGCACTCGAGGTGGTTCCCGCCGAGCGGCTGCACCCTTCATCCGATTGCGGCATGTGGCATCTGCCGCGCGAGCGCGCCTACGCGAAGATCGAGGCGCTTGCCGCAGCCACCCGCATCGTCAAGCACAGGCTGGGCTTGGCCGTCGCGGCCTTAGGTTGAGCAGGCGGTAAGGCCCGGACTGCGGCTCCGACGAGACGCTGCTCGCGCATACGGCCGTGCCCGGGATGGTTTAGGTCGGCGTGCCGGACAAGCCGTCCCCGTCGCCGCGGTGGTAGGCGATTGCGCTTATCCATGTGCCGGCATAGTTTCGCCCGCAACCGCGCGTCACATCAATCGAAGAGGAAACACCCATGCTGCGGACGATTCTGCTGTGCTTGCTCGCGCTCATGCCGCTTGGCGGGCCGACGCTTGCGCAGGCCCCGCCTGCCGAGATCAAGATCGGCCATCTGCATGCGAGCTCCGGGCCCTTCGCCAGCATCTCGATGCCGGTCTATACCGCGCTGAAGCTGTGGGTGGATCAAACCAACGCCTCGGGCGGCGCCTTCGTGAAGGCCTTCAACAAGAAGATCCCGGTGAAGCTCATCAGCTATGACGACCAGAGCAGCACCGCGACGGCGGCTACGCTCTACAATCAGCTCATCACCCAGGACAAGGTGGACATGCTGGTGGCCGATAGCGGCTCGGTGCTGACCTCGGTCGCGGTCCCGATCGCCAAGGAGCACAATATCATGCTCTTCGACCCGACCGGCACCGGCGTGGCATTCTTCCAGGACAACCCCTGGATCGCGCTCATCGCCGATCCGGTCTCGACCATCTGGCCGAAATACGTCGCCGACTTCCTGAACGACGATGGCGTGAAGGCCGGCATCAAGCGCGTCGCCATCCTGTATGCGACCAACGACTTCACCGGCACGCAGGCGACGGCGGTGCGCAACTTCATCAAGAGCGCCGGCAAGCTCGACATCGTCTACGACCAGGGCGTGCCGACCAATACGTCGAACTATACCGTGCTGCTCAACAATATCGGCGCGGCCAACCCCGACGCGGTGATCGAGCTCGGCTATGTCGGAAACGACATCGCCTTCCTGCGCAACCTCCAGGATTCGGGTCAGAAATTCCGCTTCCTGTTTACGATCTATCCGGGGATCGAGACGTCGACGCTCCTCAAGAATGTCGGTGTGGACGGCATCAAGGGCGCGTTCACCTACGTCACCTCGGCGGCTTACGAATACAAGCCCGAGGTCGGCATGACGCTCGATGAGTTCAAGGAGAGCTGGGAGAAGTCCGTCGGCGAGAATGGGGGCGTCGAGTTCGGCTTCAATGCCATCGCCGGGTATACCACGGGCCTCGTTCTGCAGGAGACGCTGTCCCACACCGAGAGCCTCGACCAGGCGGGGCTGCGCA
Organism: Hyphomicrobiales bacterium; assembly: GCA_044445925.1. GTDB lineage: Bacteria > Pseudomonadota > Alphaproteobacteria > Rhizobiales > Beijerinckiaceae > GAS188. The sequence continues at coordinate 2,626 of JBIOEK010000015.1, read as the reverse complement.
CGGCCGTGTTCTCGTTGTCGGGCAAGCTCAAGACCCTCGACGGAGCGTTCGAGCTCGACGAGCACGGCGCCCAGATCGGCGAGATCACGCCACTGGGCCAGGTCGAGGCGGACGGCAAAGGCGGCGTCGCCTTGAAGGTCGTCTATCCGCATTCCCTGGCGAACGGCACGCCTGCGCTCGACGGCAAGTGATACCGCGGGGTGAGGCTTTTGCGGAAGTGGAAGAGCGCCGGCGCGCACCTCTCCCCTTGCGGGAGAGGTCGACGACCCCCGGCTTCGTAATTCCCCACACCGGGCAGGAGTTTTGGGACCGGGGGGAGGCGACGTCGGGTGAGGGGGGTTGGCTCGACCTTGCGAGGTTGGCGTTACCCCCCTCACCCGATCCCTCGGCGCAGGGCGCCTCGGGTTCGGAGAGCCCGGTCATCCGGCCGAAGGGCGCATGAAGCTCACGGCATGCTGATCGGCGCGCTGTTCCTCGGCCTCGTCTTCGGCCTCTACTTCACGCTCGTCGGGCTCGGGCTCAACCTGGTCTTCGGCGTCATGCGCATCGTCAACCTGGCGCATGGCGACTTTCTGATGCTGGGCGGCTTTACGGCCTATTGGCTGTTCGCGCTGCTTGGCCTGCATCCGCTCATCTCGGCACTATGCGTGCTCGTCGTCTTCACCCTTATCGGGCTGCCGGTCTACTACCTCATCGTTCCGCGCCTGCAGCGGGCGCGCGACGCCGAGATGCTGTCGATCATCCTGTTCTTCGGGCTTTCCCAGATGATCGAAGCCGTCACGACCATCGCCTTCGGCACCTCGGAGCGCTCGATCCCCGGCCGCGTGCTAGGCGCGGGTCCGGTCACGCTCCTCGGCCAGCGTCTCCCCTCGGCCTGGATGTTCGGCGCATCCGTCTCCGCGGTCGCCGTGCTGGCGGTCTATCTCTATCTCTACCGGACGCGGCTCGGCATGCTGACGCGCGCCGTGATGGTGAGCCGGGAGGAGGCTCTCGCCACCGGCATCGATGTCGATCGCGTCTCGGCGCTAGCCTTCGGCATCGGCATCGCGCTCGCCGGCCTCGCGGGCGTATTTGCGCCCTTCATGCTGGGCAGCGTGACGCCCGGCATCGGCGTCGAGATCAACGTCGCGGCCTTCGCCGTCATCGTCGTGGGCACGCTCGGCAATCCGCTCGGCACCGTGCTCGGCGGCATCATCTACGGAGTGTCGCTGATGCTCATGCAGACCTATCTCAGCTCCTGGGCCAATCTCTTGCCGAACCTCTTGCTGATCGGCGTGCTCCTGATCCGCCCGGAAGGCCTGCTCGGCCGGAAGCTGCGCCGTGCATAAGAGGCGGATCGCAGGGGATCTGGCGCTCGCAGCGCTCGTCGTCGCCGTCATGGCGGTTCTGCCTTCGCTCTATTCGAACGAGCTCTTGCTGTTCAACTTCGTCATGTTCCTGGCGCTGTCGCAGGGACTGAACATCATCTACGGCTTCACCGGCTATCTGCCGTTCGGCTATGTCGGCTTCTATGGCGCCGGCGCCTATGGCTTTGCGCTCGCCGTGATGCATCTGCATGCGCCCCCGCTCGTCGCCATGGGCTTCGGCGCGGCGGCATCGGTCCTGCTCGCCTTGATCCTGGCGCCGCTCTTGCGCTTGTCGGGCGCCTATTTCGCCATCGCCAATCTCGCCGCCGCGCAGGCGGTCTATCAGGTCGTCTCCAACCCCGCGCTCGAGGAGATCACCAAGGGCCCCTACGGCGTCTCGCTTTCCGGCGTTTTCGCGCCGCGCTTCAGCTATTTCGTCGCGATCGCCATCCTCGCCTTGGCGCTCGGAGCTGTCGTCTGGCTGCGCAACTCCAGCTTCGGCCTCGCGCTCCAGGCGATCAAGGAGGATCCGATCAGCGCCGCTATGGCCGGCGTCTCCGTCCTGCGCGGCCGCATGATCGCCTGGGTGCTGTCGGCGCTGGTCGCCGGCCTCGTCGGGGCGGTCTTCGCCTGGCATATCTCGGTATTCTATCCCGATACCGCCTTCGATCTCGGCGTCTCGATCTTCGCGATCGTGTTCACCCTGTTCGGCGGCCCCGCGACGCTCACCGGGCCGCTGCTCGGCGTGCTGATCCTCTATGGCGTCTACAACGCCATCGGCATCACCGTGCCGCAGTATTTCCAGCTCATCTACGGCACGCTGATCGTCACGCTGGTGCTGTTCCTGCCGAACGGGCTCGTATCGCTGCTGACGCGCCGAGGCATCCGTGTCCCTTGACGCGACGATGCCCTTGCTGTTCGTCGACAGGCTGGTGAAGCGGTTCGGCGGCTTCCGGGCGCTCGACGGCGTCAGCTTCGCCTTGCGGCAAGGCGAGGTGCTCGGCCTGGTCGGGCCGAACGGCTCGGGCAAGACGACCTGCATCAACGTCATCTCCGGCCTCTACCCGCCGGACGGAGGTGAGGTGAAGTTCGCGGGCGAGGAGATCGGCGGCGTGCCGATGCATCGCCTGGCGCGGCGCGGCATCAATCGGACGTTTCAGTCGCCCCGCCCCTTCCTCTCGCTCACAGTGCGCGAGAATATCGGCATCGCCGCGACCTATGGGCATGCCGGCGGCCCGGCGATCGCGCCCGACGCCTTGCTCGCTTCTCTGGAGCTCGAC